>JBKEDN010000295.1:0-49285 GCA_047975435.1 Draconibacterium sp.
TCACTACTTCTGCGTTGAAATTTCCTTAAATAGCTGGTGCTATTCGCGTCAATTCCGCCTTGAATTAGTAAAAAATACTTCATAATACCTTTAATTTATAAAATTTAAACAGACTCTGAGAATTCTGAAAAATACTTCTTGTTTCGACTTTTTTCGGGGTCAATCATAATCGTCTTATAAATAGATGTTTATTTGCACAATCTGCGGTTTCTGTCCAGGTTGTTTGCGATCTTGGTGAGACATTGTACACGATTTCTCATAATTTCTGTTAATTTCATCGCTCCTTAACAGTTATTTTATGAGTACACTGCTACGTATTGGAACCATTGTGGTGGTTTTGGCCTTGGTAGCCTATTCAATAGGTATTTACAGAGAACACCGCAAACGGCTCCTTACAAAAACCATTTTAACATTTATTACCCTTGGAGTTATCCTTGACATTACTGCTGTTGTGTATATGATCCTGGGCTCCGAAAAAGGGATTTTTACAATCCACGGAATTCTGGGTTATACTGCACTGGCCGCTATGTTTGCCGATGCGGTTTTGTTGTGGGGGATTTGTATAAAAGACGGAATGTATAACCACATTCCCAAAAAAATACACCTCTACTCGCGTTATGCTTACCTTTGGAGGGTGTTTGCTTTTATTGCAGGTGCATTGCTTGTCTTTCTGAAGTAAAGCTAAAAGCGATTAAAACAGCAGTTCGGTATTCTGATCCCGAAGTTTTGGGATTATTACAGCTTCTTTCAGTTTCAATAAACTTTACATACAGAAACTGTTTTTCTTTATCGTTTTCCAAGTAATTGATCTACCGAAATTTTTCCGGCACCGGAGAACAAAAGCACAATAAAACTTACGAGGTAAAGCAGGGCCATCTCTTTACGGGCAAAAGGATCGTTCCCGTGCGCAATAAATGCAGCTACTGCCATGGTAACAATCAATGGAATAGTGGCCAGCCGGGTTCCCAATCCCAGGATAAGTAAAATGGAACAGAAGAATTCAGCAAAAACAGCCATTCCCAGTGAAACACCGGATCCCAGACCAAACGGATCAGCAAACTGAAAATCCCCGGCCAGGAGTTTCTGAAGTTTCGGGTAACCGTGGGTTAGCATAAAACTTCCGGTGGCTACACGTAGAATCAACAATGAAAAATTTACGGATGTTGGATTAAATCGGGTTGAAAAGATTTTGCTCATGGCTTTTAAATTATAATTATCACACAATCTATTAACAACAAAAAAGAGGATTTGTTATTGATAATCGTTACCGGGGCATTGATTTTTCAGCCTTGTATTTCTTCTTGATTTATAATCAGCGTGTTTCATCGGGCCAGGGTACAGGCTGGTTTGTTGCTTTTAACAGTGGGCGTTGTGCATCCACACTTCGAAGGTATTCTCCCAGCTGTACAGCCAGCTCTTTTACTTTTTCAGGTTGCTGTTCAGCCTGGTTATCCAGCTCTCCGATGTCTTCCTGGATATTAAATAATTCAAAACGTTGGTCGGCATAATAATAAATCAGTTTCCAGTCGCCGCTCCGGATGGTGCAGGTTGCCTCTATTCCCGGTCCTGTTGGCCCCCAGTTGTTTGGGAAATTCCAAAAGAGATTGCGGTGATCGTTAGTGCCAGCCTCGTTTTTCAGCACCGGGACGAAGCTGATGCCATCCACTGTCTGTACGGTTTTATAGTTGCTAACCCCTGCCATTTCAAGAATGGTTAGGAAGAAATCCTCGATAATTACCCTCTTATCGGTTTTGGTTTTTGGTTGAACTACGCCCGGCCATTTTACAATCATCGGCTCGCGAATTCCTCCTTCGTAAGCCGATCCTTTCCCACTGTTGAGCGGTTTATTACTGGCATGTACAGCTTCCCTGGGTTTAAGGCTAAATCCTCCGTTGTCGGACATAAATAGGATGATGGTATTTTCTGTCAGGCCATTTTCATCAAGGTAATTCATCAGGTCTCCAAGGCTTTTGTCCATGCCTTCTACCATGGAAGCATAGCGTGCTTCGGCATCAGGCAGGCCTGCATCGAGGTATTTTTGGTAAAACCGCATGTCGGCATACAACGGAATATGCACAGCATAATGCGCCATGTAGAGGTAGAATGGTTTATTTGAAATACGGGCAGAGTCCACTGCATGAATGGCTTCGCGTGTTAATGCTTCCGTAAGAAAAATACTGTCGCCGTGGTACTTCTCCAGTCCGGGAATTCCCCAGGGTTCGGTATGTCCCCCTTTTTCCTTGTTTCCAAAGTTTTCGGTTCCGTAGTAGCTTCCCGGCCCGCCTGCTGCATGGCCTGCAATGTTTACATCAAATCCGCAATTCAACGGATCGGCCGAAGGAGTTGTCATTGCACCAAAATGCGCCTTGCCACAGTGTATGGTAAAATAACCGTTATCGTGTAGCAACTGTGGCAAGAGCGTCGCATAAACCGAATTTTCTATCGTATCTACGGGTTGAACTCCGTTTACATTCCATTGTGGATAGCTCAGTAGCGGGTGCTTTGAATCCACCGACTGGTTTCTTCTTAGTGTCCAGTTGGTCACCCGGTGACGGGCAGCGTTCATACCACTCATCAGGCTAACCCGTGTTGGTGAACATACCGAACAAGCATAGGCCTGTGTAAACATCATACCCCCCTCAGCCAGTTTTTCCATAGCCGGAGTATGATAGCGCCGGTTGAATTCAGTCTCTTCCGTCCAGAAAGGGAGGGAGGTATCCTGCCAGCCCATATCATCTACCAGAAACATGATAATATTGGGTTTGTTTTGAGTATCTTTTTGTTGATCGGAAGTTGCACAACTGTTTGTCAAAACAAAAGCAATCAGCAGGATAAATAAGCTGATTATCCTTTGGACTGAAGTATGAATCGTCATAAGTAAATTTTTTTGTGTCCTTATGCAACAAAGAAAGTGAATTTTAATCTAAAAAATGGACTCTTCTTAGCTTTTATGACTCAGGCTTTGGTTGGAGCGTTTGCCCGTCCAGGTGCCGCTGCCGCTTATCTGGTCGCCGTAACCCCAGGTCCCGGAAAATGAGGAATCACCGGCTTGTAAAATTCCCCGGCCACTTGTTTGTCCCCAGGTCCAGTTGTAATGGAGCGTGTTGTTTTCTATTAATCCATGAAGTTCGGCCACTCCTACGCCAAAGCTAAAACGGCCGTTAACCCGGTTTCCGTTTCGGTAAAATACAGCGGTGGATGCAAGTGATTCTTTTTCCCCGTTTTTTAACAGGCGCTCATGTTCTCCTTTGTACAAACCGGAAAATGGTAAATCAGAAAATACCGCATCGGAATATTCAGCTTCGGTGATCGCATTTTCTCCGGGGCGGCGTGGATAAAGCGAGGAAAGATCAATGGCCAACGCATGCCCGGTAAGAAAAGTTTGCATTTTGGGATCCTCAATGATTTCAGCTATTTTTTTAGCTTCCTGTCCAATTCCTTTTGTCAGTTGTGCCGATTTGTAAAAATCCGGTTCAGCTCCAACAAAAGATTCCGGATCGAGAATCAGTTCATTTGCAATTACTTTTAAGCGATCAGAAGAAACCGGATGCGTAGAAGTTCGCATGTAGTTTTCCCAATCTTCCTGAGTAGTGAAATCACCCCGGTGACCAAAAAAATGGGTAAAAAGTGTAAACAGCAAAATCATGCCTCCCGGGATTGTTCCAATCCTCCTGAACATATCGTTTGCAAAAGCATCGGCCTGCTGCTCATATTTTTGTGATGTTTCAAACGATACACTGTCGTAGGAAGGATGCCTGAAAACAATGTGCCCCAGCTCGTGCCCCAGTATCCAAACAATGATGGATTTAAGTAATTTCTGCGAAACATCATCCACCCACTGGTCGCTTTCCCAGGCTTTTTCAGGAATGTGTAATGCTTTTACCGGGTCGGGAATCCGGCCGGCGGGGAAGCGGTTGAAACTGTATTTCAGTACCGAAAGATAATCCACCAATGTTTCCTGGCTATAACCGTTTCTTTCGAGCCAGGCCGATGCTACGGAGAGATCGTCGATAAATTTAACCGCTGAAATGGGGGCATAAATTACTTTGTTTGGAACATCGGCATAGAATGAAAACGGAGTGTCGGAAAATTGCTGATGCGGTTTGAGCGGAATCTCCAGGCGTACTCCAAACGCAGTGAAACGCTCCGGAGCATACAGTTTTGCCAGCATCAGGTTATTAAAGTTCCACCGGATATTGTCAGGATATCGGGTAGCGTAATATTGCAAAACATGATCGGGGTAAATACCGGAATAATTGTTTTTCATGGCGGAAGAATTTTATTTTCCCTGAAAGAATTTGGCTGCCTCCAGAATTTTGTCGGGAACCGGCTCCGGGCAGCCTCTTTTGAGCCAGTTGTCAAAATCGGGATAATCGCCCCACTGTTCGTCCCAAACCGAAGCCATGAGTGATTGCCGAGTGTTGTTTAGTGTGGTTTCAAATTCGAGCCGGAGGTTGTCGGGGATTGTTTCTCCGGAATTCAGTTTCTCCAGAATACGCGAATAAGTTCTGAAATCTTTTTGATAGTTTGCCCGTAGATTCACGGAAGCTCCGGATTGTTTGGCAGGGGTCTGAAGCAACTGGAAAGTAGTGGTTTCGGTTTGCTGCTCATTGTTGTTTGTGATTGTTTTCCGGGTTTTTGCCTGCGTAACAATCGAATAGACCGTATTTACTGCACCAAAAAGAGCAAAGAACACACCCGGCCCCACGTTGGCCATCATAAACTTTTTATTGGCCCACTCCAGGTTGGCTGTTCCTTCCGTCGGAGCATCGGGAGCAAACAGAAACAACAAAAATCCGAGGATGATGCAAATTCCTGCAATGGCTAAGGCCAGCAAACGTTCGTGTGCACGTTTTCGAATCAGTAGTTCATTGGTATCCATAACTTTGATTTAATGGGTTTCGGATTATTCAATTAACCCGTTTCCAACAAGTTACGAATTATTGGATATGAAAACAATACGAAATACCGTGCCTGTAGTAATCAGGAGCTAAGAAGTACAAAGAAGCTTTTCTCTAAGATATCTTTGAGTTGATAAACTGAAGCTGTTGTTCGAGCATGGCAACCTTTTTCATTTCGTAACCGGCTTTTTGGGCGGCTTTTACAGGAGCCGAATAAATCGCTTCCACCTCCAGTGCGCGTTTGTTGTCGAAATCCAGTTTCATACTTGGCGCATAAGGTTCCATTCCCAAGGTCATTTTGATCATTTTATCCGGTAAGTCGCTGTCGAGATTATACCCACACTTTTGAGCGGCTTCCACCACTTCTTTCATCATATCGTACGACAATTCACGGATCGATTCATTTTCCAGCAGGCGATCAGTGTTTGAATTCAACACAACGCACATCCCGTTAAACGGCACATTCCAAACCAGTTTGTGCCATCTGGCGTATCCCAGGCTTTCGGCTATGTGTGCGTCAACTCCGGCTCTGCAAAAATCGTTACAAACCTGTTGCAGCAGTTCCTTGTTTCCACGGTACAATCCGAGGTTAATCCGGCCTAAATCCAAATGCGAAATAACTGCCGGGCTGTTTTTCTGGGAACAAATAAATGCCAGTCCGCCGGCAATATTTGTATCCGGTAGTTCTTCTGCCAGTTTTTCCTCAACACCTAAGCCGTTTTGAATCAAAATTACCAGGCTGTTTTTGTGCAAAATGGGTTTTAAAAGCGATGCCAGCCGGTAATTGGCCGTGGTTTTCAATCCTACCAAAATAACATCGCAGGCGGGCATATCATCGGTTGAATTGTAGGCAAGAACAGGGTTTATCAGGAAATCGCCATTGACAGAATCTATTTGCAGTCCGTTTTTCTTTGTCTGCTCAAAATCGCTTCTGAACAGAAAATGAACTTCTTGTCCGGCTTTGGCCAGCTTTCCTCCGTAATAGCCACCAATGGCCCCGGTTCCGATTACTGCATACTTTAATCCCATAACATCTTTTTACCGATTCATATCAAAAGTAGCAGGAACGAAGCGATATGAATTATTTTACATGTAATACAAACAAAGAGTTAACGATAATAAAAATTGCTGTTGTATTTTTTGAAGAAGAAAATGAAAGAGGGTTTGAAATTTAGGCGAGAATATTATACCAATCTGCCACTAATTTATTTCATAAAAAAACCGGTATTGGAATTTCCAAACCGGTTTAAATATATTGTAACTAACGGCTTACTACTGTTTTACACGCTCGCTGTATGAACGGTCGCTTGTATTAACACGAATAACATCGCCTTCGTTAATAAACATCGGAACCATCACTTCTGCCCCTGTTTCAACAGTTGCCGGTTTTAAGGCTGTAGAGCTTGCAGTATTTCCTTTTTCTCCTTCAATGGTACTGGTAATGGTAAGTTCTACTTTTTCAGGCATTTCTGCGGTTAATGGAACTTCTTCGTCGGCATGAAACTGAATTTCAATAACCTGTCCTTCTTTCATCAGGTCGTTGTTTTCAACCATCGATTCCGGAATTGGGATTTGCTCAAAAGTTTCATTATTCATCATGTTTAATCCCATATCGTCGCGATACAGGAACTGATACTGACGACGTTCAACACGAACATCTTCTACTTTTACGCCCGAGTTAAAAGTGTTTTCAATAACCCTTCCGGTTTTAACATTTTTAAGTTTTGTACGAACAAAAGCCGGCCCTTTACCGGGTTTTACGTGCAAGAATGATACAATGGTATAAATATCATCTTTGAATTTGAAACACAATCCGTTTCTAAAGTCTGCTGTAGTAGCCATATTTAAAATTTAACTTGTTTTTTTAAAAGTGCTGCAAAAATAATCAAATCAATTAAAAATCAACCCCTTCTGTAAATTTTGCCCGTTTTTTATACGACGAAATTACATGGTAGTTTGCTCTACACCATCAATTTTGTAGCTTTTTAGTACAGCTTTAAGTGAACCTACGCGCATTTCGAAAGTAACGAATACAGGGACTTTCTTTTCTTTTGAAAGATAGAACTTTATGCCATCAGCGCGTTTTAGCACTTTCCCTTTATCAACAGTTGGGCTTAACACATAGCAATTTATCTTGCCAATATCTGTTTCAATCTTTTCTTCGCGAAGGAATTTTACCGTAATGTTCGAAATTTTGTCGGCATTAATGGTTGGGTAGGTTACAGCATCTCCCGGGCTAAGGTTGTCAAATGGCTGGTTGTGGAGGAAATAAAACAATACCGAAATAATATCCACCAGGTTGTGGGGTACCTTTCGCCAACCACTACGCTGACTGTAAATGGAATCAACATCGTGGTAAAACAAGGTTTCGTTGTATCGCCTGTAATCTGCTTCTTTTACATTCCGAATTGTTTTTAGTGGAAGATAAGTTTCGGCGTCAACGGTGGTTTCGTAAATATCGTAAACCCCATAAAGCTTTTCTGCCAATCCGGTGGTTTGCCCCATCATGTAATAGTGAAGTGCGGGTTTCCCGTTAAATACTGTATCGCGGATGATCATTTGTGCCTCGCCACCTTTCAGAAATCCAAATTTCAGGTTAAACTGAAGATGATGCTCTTTGGCTTCAAGCTTTGAAACTCCAAAGGTTAAAAGGAAAACTATTAGTATTCGTTGCTTCATTTTAATATTTTATTTCTGGGGATGGTTGCCACGAAGTCCTTTAAATAAAAGGGTTCGAAGTAGGCAACGTTTTCAAACTCCCCCTGGTTAAATTTATTTTCCGACAGTTTTTGCATAAACCGTGCCGATGTTTTCGAAGGGCCTTCAAACACTGCATTCGGATGTGTTAATGTGGCTTTGCATTTTTCAGCTCCGTTTCCGAAGAACAATATTTTTTTCTTGTTCATTAAGTCACTAAACGAATTTTCGTTGATAATTTCGGCCGATACTTCGCGTATTTTTTCACCCTTTGGGTTAAAAACAGCCGTATAAACTTCCATCCTCCGGGCGTCAATCATCGGGCAAAAAAGCAGATCGTCATTATTTTCTGTATAAAAATCAGCCACATGCTCCGCTACATAATGCCCCATTGCGTTAATCGACCCAACCCCGATTAAAGGAATGTTTAAGCCATAACAGAGGCCTTTTGCTACCGAAACCCCGATCCGGAGCCCGGTGTAAGAGCCCGGGCCTTTACTTACTGCTACAGCATCAAGTTCTTTTTTGTTGAACCCGGCCGATTTAAACAGTTCTTCAATAAAAACAGTTAGCAACTGCGAGTGGCTGAGGCCTTCTGTATTCTCTTTCAAAAAGATCGACTTGCCATCTTTTGTTAAGGATACCGAACATACTTCGGTGGATGTTTCTATATTTAATATTGTTGCCATAAGATGATCAATAAACAAAGTTCTGCAAAAATAGTTAAAGCATCACAATCTTTCCGTTTATAACAACCGCATCGAGTTTCATGTTTCGGGCCGATTGCAAAGCATCTGCCGCTGTGTGAACGATCGGTTCTCCTCCACTATTAAACGAGGTATTTATCAATGCTTTAATGTTGTACTTATTCTCCAGCACAGAAAGCAAATCAAAAATAAACGGATTTTCGTTGTGTTCAAAAATGGTTTGAAAGCGGGCTGTTCCATCTGCGTGGACTGCTCCGGCAATTTCATTTATTTTTTCGGGAAGCACTTCGAAATCGAGCAGCATGTGTTTTGATAGGGGATTGATTTTGGATTGTCCGGTAAAATACCGGGTATTTTTTTCGAGTGCAACGGGAGCAAGCGGCCGGTACCATTCACGCCCTTTTTTCTCCATACTAAGTTTTAGAGTCAGCTCTTTTGAATTGGCCACTGCCAATATACTCCGGTTACCCAGCGCACGTGGCCCGGCTTCTCCAAAACCGTTGCAAATGCCAACCAGCTTTTTTGGGGCCAGCAAATCTGCCGTATCAGCAAGAACCTGAGCATCATAATCAACTGAATAATTTTCAATTCCCCAATTGTTCAGGTAAGCTGAATGTGTTTCAATATTTCCATGTTTCTGCCATTCAGCAAAAGCAACTGCACCCAATGCCAGCCCCGAATCTTCGGTACATGGCGGGATAAAAACGTTGTTAAACAAACCACTTTTTACAATTTGTGTATTGCATACAATGTTTAAGGCCGAACCACCGGTATAATACAGATATTTAGTTCCGGTTTTTACCTGCAATTCAGTTAGTTTTTCAAGGGTTGTTTTTATGAAAACCTGTTGCAATGTGGCTGCTACATCACGGATAAACGGATCGTTCTGGTTAAACGATTTTAATTCAACGCCCCAATCTTTCCGTACCTGATGAAAGAAATCTGAAGGCTTTCCCCAGATGTTTTCAAAAAAATTGTTACAAATCAGCCATTCTTCCAGCTCGGGGCGATGGTTTCCCCAACCGGCAAAGCCCATAAACTTTCCGGGAACCGAGTTTTGCTCAGCCAGCTTTGACGCGATAATAGCAAACACCAAGGCGTTGGCATTGTATAAAGTAGAATACGGCCTTAAATCCCAGTGATACTCGATCCAGTTTATTTTTCCATTTTTAAAAACGGCGGCAGAAAAATTACTTAAACTGGCACCTCCATCAAAATGAACGAGCAGACTGTTTTCTTTAAAATTCCCGAAAAAAGGGAGACAGGAAAAAATGTGTGCCAGCTCATGATTTAGCACCCAGGCTTCTTTCTCTTTTCCAAACCACCAGCATCGTCCTTTTTCCAAACCGGTTGAAAGCCGGTTGTTCAGCGGAGCTTCGAAACGTACTTCGCCCGATGAGGTAAGAAATGTACGCCCGACCACATTATCAACAAAAACCAGATCGTAATCGGTTCCCAGCATTTTTTGCTGTTTCAGAATGTCTTTTAATTGCAGATGAAGTGTGTTGTCGCGCTTTCGTCTTGAGATACGTTCCTGTTGTAAAAAGCGGACTACCTTCCCGTTTTGCATCAGTGCAAGATTATGGTCGTGCACATAAAACGGATGTGCGTAGTTGAAGCGATCCTGGATGCCATATATTGCCAGAGTTGGCAGGTTTTTATCCATTAGCCGACAAATTGAAGTGCAATAACAATCCCAAGTAAAAACAGAAAAAAGAACTCACTCCAGAAACGACTTTTCATAAAAACCAAAAGATTTGAAATTAGATACGTTACCGGAATGGCTGTGAGAATAAGCATTTCGTGAGAGGCTGCCGGGATTAATGTAAACCCGATAAGTGAGAATAGAAACACTAAGAAGAGCACTGAAAAATACTTTCGGGAGCTTACTTTTTTGGTGTCGTATTGCTGTGCCATCACAACGCTTCCCATTATGGTAAGTACCACCAGCACTCCGAGATATACCTGAAGCGGAATATTGCTGCGGAAATGGTTTACGGGTTCGGTTATGCTTTGCTCAAAAACTTTAAGCAGCGGGTACAAACGATCGGTATAAAAGAAATAACTGACGGCAAATGCCAGGGGCAAAAGAAAGCCGATAATAATTAGTACCAGCTCGCGCCAGCGGGTATCGCGGTTTAAAACCAATAAACCGATCAGAAAGGCAGGCAGAAAGACAACCATGTTAAAATAAAACAAGAACCCGACCCCGAGTATAAAACCAACATCGAAAGCTGTGGTGTAAGCTTTGGGTGTTTCAAAAATTCCAAACAAACGAAAAATGGCCAGCAAAAGAAAAATAGCTGCAAAATATACCGGTTGTAAAGTATGCAAACCCGTAAAACCGCCAATGATAATAACAAATAAAACGGCGGGAAGCCGGGTACGGACCCGTATGAACTGGTAACGCGCAATTACCATTTCAACCAAACCGGCAAGAACAATGGTTAAAACAGCCGATAAAATTACGTTTAGTAAAGGACTCTCGCTTGTTAGCCTGAAGATGGGTGCGAACAGTACATTTTCGGCCTCTCCGGGCATAAAATCATAGTTGTAAGGAGCCAGAAATTTTCCAAACCAGAATGCCAAAACCGCAATCGGAACAAAAATCAGGTTGCTTAAATTATTCGATTTTAATGTTTTTAAAAGCATGCATTAGAGATCGAAGCCCAAATCTTTTCTGTAATATTTACCGTCAAATTTAATTTTTCCGGCATTGGCAAACGAGGTAGCCAAAGCGTCTTTTATATCGGTTCCGTAAGAGCTAACCGAGATAACTCGTCCGCCGGCGGTTACCACTTTGTCACCGTCTGTTTTTGTTCCGGCATGAAAAACAATGCTGTTTTGCACTTTTTCTTCGCCGCTAATTACTTTTCCACTTTCGTAGCTCCCCGGGTATCCACCTGAAACCAGCATTACCGTTACAGCGGTGCGATTGTCGATTTCAATTTTCTTGTCGGCAAGCGTTCCGGTAGCAGCGCCTTCAAGCAAATCAACAAAATCTGATTTTACACGAAGCATAACCGCTTCAGTTTCCGGGTCGCCCATGCGAACGTTGTATTCAATCACCATCGGCTCACCTTTCACATTGATAAGTCCGAAAAAGATAAAACCGTTGTATTCGATGTTGTCTTTCTGAAGCCCCGATACCGTTGGTTGAATGATGCGTTCTTCCACTTTTTTCATGAAAACCGCATCGGCAAACGGAACCGGAGTAATGGCTCCCATCCCGCCGGTATTCAACCCGGTATCACCTTCTCCAATACGCTTGTAATCTTTTGCTTCGGGTAAGATTTTGTAGTCTTTACCATCGGTAATTACAAACACCGAAACTTCCACTCCGCTTAAAAACTCTTCGATTACCACTTTGCTACTGGCTTTGCCAAACTGTCCGCCCAGCATTTCCTTAAGCGAATTTTCAGCTTCTTCCAGCGAATCGATAATCAACACACCTTTTCCGGCAGCCAAACCATCGGCTTTTAAAACATAGGGAGCCTGCATGGTTTTTAGGAAATCCAGCCCGTCATTTAGGTTTTCCGGAGTAACGGTAAAATATTTGGCCGTAGGAATGTTGTGACGGGCCATAAATGCCTTGGCAAAATCTTTACTGCCTTCGAGTTCGGCACCTGCTTTTTTGGGGCCAACCACCTTTACATTTTCTAATGTTTCGTCGGCAGCAAAAAAATCGTGTAAGCCGTCAACCAAAGGAACTTCGGGGCCAACCAACATCAAATCGATGTTGTTCTCCAGCACTGCCGATTTTATTTTTTCAAAATCACCGACACCTATTTCCAGGTTGGTTCCCAGTTGTTTTGTTCCGGCATTTCCGGGTGCAAAATACAACTGTTCAACTTTGTTGCTTTGTTTAATTTTCCAGCCCAAAGCGTGTTCCCGTCCGCCGGAGCCAATAATCAATATCTTCATCAAAAAAGTGTTTTATCTGTTTGTTTTAACCGTTGCTGTATTTCTTAAAATAAGCTTCAAAGCTGGCACGTATTTTATCTGAAAGCTCTGTGTTTCCGGCAGCTCTTACTGCGCGTTCCATTTTCTGAACATAAAATAAGCCACGTTGAATTTCTTCGTTCACCCCTTCTGTAAGATAGAACTCGGGTGAGAGTGAGAAATAGTAATTTAGTTCGTCGTTGGCATTTTCGTAAGCGGTCTCAATCATTGCAAACCCTTTATCGGCCGCACCTGCTTTAATATAATTCTCAGCCAGTTCGAGTGCAAAATATTCGTAAGAAATAATATTGTTCGGGATTAGTTCCACACAGCGGTCGATTACGGCAATGGCCGAGTCGTTCTTGTTTTCGGCAATTAAAGCACCTGCCAAACGGTTGAAACTATTTCGGATGTTTGTCATCATCCGGGCGTTGTTCTCGTCGATGTAAACCTTCGGGTCATTCATATTTCCCCATTTAAACTTATTCATCAGGTTATCGTACATCAGCGAAGTTTCTACACGGCCAAACTGCAACTGTTGTGGAGAACTCGGTGTTTTTATCGGTACAAGACGGTACGCAAAACCTTCGGTCTGGTAATAATCACTCAGGTTTAGGTATTTATCCCGGCCTACTGTAATTGCCCAGTAAATGGGGCGTTCCCAGTTGTTATTGGCAATCAGATCGAGAATCATCATCTCATCTTTTGATAAGGCTGATTTATTCGACAGATCAATTACAATTTCATCCACAATCTTATCCGAATCTTCGGGAGCAACTACGTTGTTGCGAAGTACCGCTTCCTTATCTACTTTAAAACGGATTTCTTTTTTCGGAATGTAAGGCGCGTCACCCATTTGCTGAAGTTTGGTTGCCGGGTTATCATCGGCAATAAAATCAACAGCTTCTTTCAACCCGATGTAATCACGTTTTATACGTGGATTATCGAGCACATAAACCATGTCGCGTGTTCCGAGGCGGTATTTCTCTTCGGTCATCGAAAATGGGACCGGATCCGAATCGTAGGCTTTTCGTTTCATCTGGCTGATGTACCAGTCGGTTTGTAAATAGCTCAGGTTACAAACCCTCATATCGGTACGTACCCCTTCCACTTCCTGGTTGTACCACAGAGGGAAAGTATCGTTATCGCCGTTGGTAAAAATAATTCCGTCTTTCTGACAGGTTTTCAGGTAATTTGCACCAAAATCGCGGGCGGTGTAACGTCCGGATCGGTCGTGGTCGTCCCAGTTTTGGGCCCCCATAATTCCGGGTACCAGAATAAGTGCTGCCAACCCGGCAATTCCGGCGCTTACGGTTTCGGGTAAAAATCGTTTTAATAAATCGGTGAGTGAAAGAACACCCAAACCGATCCAAATGGCAAAAGCATAGAACGAGCCGGCATACGCATAATCACGTTCGCGCGGTTGGTGCGGATACTGGTTCAGGTAAACCACAATGGCCAAACCGGTCATTACAAATAACAGGAACACTACCCACAAGCCTTTTTTGCCTTCTTTTCCTTTGTTGTACTGGTATAAAATGCCCAGGATCCCGAGCAACAGCGGAAGGAAGAAATAGGTATTTCGTGCTTTGTTGTTTGCCAGGCGGGCAGGTAAATTATCCTGGTCGCCCAAGCGGGCTTCGTCGATAAATTTAATACCACTTAACCAGTTGCCGTATAAAATTTCGCCGTGTCCCTGAATATCGTTCTGCCGGCCTGCAAAATTCCACATAAAATAGCGCCAATACATAAAGTTCACCTGGTACGAGAAGAAGAAACGCAGGTTTTCGCTAAATGTTGGTTTTACGATGGTTTCGTTTTCTCCGCGTTCGTTTTTGTAGGCAACCCGGTTCCCTTTTACATGTCCCCAGCGAATATAATCCTGTTCGTGTGTCGGATCGTTTGAACTCCACATACGTGGAAAGAATGTGGTAAAACGTTCATCGTAATTAGCGCTGTAGCGGTGATGGGTTACCACATATTTTCCATCAATTTGCGAATAAATCGGGCGGCCTTCGGTAAAGCGCTCACCATTTTTTAACGGCGAATTGTAATACTGCCCACTAAATAACGGACGTTCACCGTATTGTTCGCGGTTCAGGTAACCAAGCAAGGAAAAAGTATCGTTCGGACTGTTTTGATCCATAGGTGGTTCTGCCGACGAGCGAATGATTATAATGGCAAAAGATGAATAACCAATCAGAATTACTGCGATGGAAAGAAGTGCAGTGTTCCAAACAGGCTTTTGTTTTTTGTAGGTATAATAAATTCCGTAAGCAAAAGCGGCAATCAACAGCACAACATAGAAAAGTACTCCCGAGTGGAACGGTAAGCCAAAGGAATTCACAAACATCAGCTCAAACCACGAACCGATATTTACAACTCCCGGGATAATTCCGTACATAATAAGCCCGAGCAGGCCAATAGAGATTACAAGTGCCCAAAAAATACCTTTTTTTGTGACTTCGTATTTTTTGAAATAGTAAACAAAAACAATGGCCGGAATAGCTAACAGATTCAAAAGGTGAACGCCGATTGACAAGCCGATAATGTAGGAAATAAACACCAGCCAGCGGTTAGCATGGGGCTGATCGGCTACATTTTCCCATTTAAGGATGGCCCAAAAAACAATCGCTGTTAACAACGACGAGCTGGCATAAACTTCACCTTCAACCGCTGAAAACCAAAAGGTATCTGAAAACGTGTAGGCAAGCGCGCCCACCAAACCGCTGGCAACAATGGCAATGGTTTGCCCGAGTGTTACATCACCGTCTTTTACAACAATTTTACGTGCCAGGTGGGTGATGGTCCAAAACAGGAACATAATGGTAAAAGCGCTGGCCAGCGCCGACATTATATTTACCAGTTTAGCCGCATTCTCAGGCCCGCCAAACAAGGTGAACATCCGGCCTGCAATCATAAAAATAGGTGCTCCGGGCGGGTGGCCCACTTCAAACTTGAAGGCAGTTGTAATAAACTCACCACAGTCCCAGAAACTAACGGTTGGTTCAATCGTCATTAGATAAACAATAGCGGCAACGGCAAAACTAACCCAGCCAAAAACGTTGTTAAACAGTTTGTATTGCTTCATTTTTTTATGTTTTCAGAAAGCGAAAAGACATGCTAAATATTTAACAGTTGCGAAGATAAGGGTTTTGCTGAAAACTGCTAAAACTTGGTTTTTATTTTAAACTTTATTCACCTCAACATAATCCCCGAAACCATGCGGCCGGTATCCACTCCTTCGCGGCGGGCCGAATAATATTTCTCCTGGTTCTGAAAAGAGCATTCTTCCAGTACCCCGATGTTTTGAGCTTGTACGCCGCTTTCAATCAGCAACCTGCGGTTGGCTTCCCACAAGTTAAAATGATATTTCCCCGCTCCGTTTAAACAAAGTGTTTCTTCGGATCCGGGAATTGCCTGGCGAGCGGCTTGTTCCACTTCCGAACCCACTTCATACACCACCGGGCCAATTGACGGGCCAATGGCAGCCTTTATGTTTATCGGATCGCTTTTATACTCTTCCTGCATTTTTTGAACGGTTTCCGCCACAATATTTGCAACGGTCCCGCGCCAGCCTGCATGCACCGCAGCTATTACTTTTTTTTGTGGGTCGAAAAGCAGGATCGGGACACAATCGGCGGTTTGTACACAAATACAAATCCCCGGCTGGTTGGTAACCAGCGCATCGGTTTCTGCAATTTCCTGTTTGGGAATTTCATGCACCACGGCAACTCTTGAAGTATGTGTTTGCCGGGGAAAAACAAGCTGTTCCGTTTCGATATTCAGCAAACGTGCCAGTTCTTTTCGGTTAGCTGCAAAAACGGAAGTGCTGTCGCCGGTAAAACGGGCAGTTTCAGTATTTAAACTTTGTTTGGTAGTTGTAAATGCCAACAGGTTTTCATACGACTGAAAAACCGGATAGTGTATAAATTTATCCATTTTTGAGCAGTTGATTTAATCCTTTCTTATCCAACAACGTCACCGTTTTTTTCTCGATGGTAATCAGTTTTGCTACTTGCATTTCACTTAAAACCCGCGCCAGCGACGGGCGGGTAACCCCAAACAAATCGGCAAGTTGCTGTTGTGTATTTTTAAACTCGAAAGAATGATAGCGATCGCCGGCCTGTTGTAAAAGGAAATGAGCTACTTTTTCGCGAATGGTCTTAAAACTCAGGAAATTCAGTTTTTGAGAAAGAAACTGTGCACGCGACGAAATACTGTTCAGGTAATTTCGAAGTACACGAGTATTCATTTGTAGTATTTTCAGAAACTCAGGCACCGGAATTGCCAGTATTTTTGCACTTGCATTAGCCGTAACAGTAACCGGAAAACGGTTTTCTTTTCCAAATAAAAAGGCGGCTGCCAGGGGCTTTGGCGCTTCAATATCTTCAATTTTTACAGTTTTCCCCGAGTAGTCGATCATTTCTCCACGTACTGTTCCGTCAAGAACTACCAGCAGGTGTTTTACCTCTTCACCGGCCAGGGCCACGACATCGTCTTTTTCAAAATTTTTGATCTGAAAATGAATTTCTTTCAGAAGCTGTTGGACTTCATATTCCGGAATTCCCTTGAATACAGGACAGTTATTTAATAGCGTATAATCGATCATTTTGTAACAATTGATACATTTTACGAAACGTCGCAACTCTACTTTTGTTGTGGATTCAAAAATAAGAAGAACAACAAACAGATTACGATATGATACGCGAAATAGTAAAAATAGACGAGGATTTGTGCAACGGATGCGGCGTTTGTGTTCCGAACTGTCACGAAGGTGCTTTGCAGATTATCGACGGGAAAGCCCGTTTAGTAAGCGAACTGATGTGCGACGGATTGGGAGCTTGCATTGGTCATTGCCCCGAAGGAGCGATAACCATCGAAAAGCGTGAAGCCGATGCCTACGATGAGGTCGCTACTATTTCGCACATGATAAAAAGCGGTAAGAACACCGTTTTTGCCCACCTGAAACATTTGCAGGACCATGGCGAAAACGGCTATCTGAATGAAGCCTTAAGTTTTATCCGCGCCAATCGTGAGGCAATGCCTTTCGAAATCAGCGAGGTGCACGAACTGCTGCATGGCGAAAAAAAGGAAAATACATCGTCAGGTGGCTGTGCAACTGGTGGTTGTCCGGGATCTGCCCCGGTAGCTTTTGATGCCGGAAGCTTGAAAATGGCAACTCCGGCAAACGAAGTTCCATCAACACTTACACAGTGGCCGGTACAAATGCACCTGATTAATCCGGCAGCATCGTATTTTCACGGTGCCGATCTTTTGGTAGCTGCCGACTGTGCGGGTTTTGCCTATGGCAATTTCCACAATGATTTTATAAAAGGACGGAAAATGGTGATTGCCTGCCCAAAACTAGATCAGGGAAAAGATATTTATGTTCAAAAACTAACCCGTCTTATCGATGATGCACGGGTTAATACGATCACCGTAGTGATCATGGAAGTACCTTGTTGCGGCGGTTTGTCGCAAATGGTTGAGATGGCCACTCAAATGGCCTCACGAAAGGTACCCGTAAAAGAAGTTGTGATTAGCATTCGGGGAGAAGTTCTTTCCGAAGAATGGATTTAGTTGAAATATAAAAGCAATGGAGAACCTGTTGATTGCAGGTTCCCCGTCTTTCCCCCAAATAAATTATCATAAAAAATAACAACCTATAAAAGTTTAGTTAGATATGAGTATGTTTTGTTTTCAGTGTCAGGAAGCAGCCAAAGGAACCGGCTGTACCATTGCAGGAGTATGTGGAAAACCAAGTGATGTGGCCAACCTGCAGGACACTTTGCTTTACGTGTTAAAAGGAATTAGCTGGTACAATGAAAAGTTGCGCGTTATTGGCGCCAATCCCTCAAAAGTTGACAAGTTTGTTTTTGATGGTTTGTTCAGCACCATTACTAATGCCAATTTCGATAAGAAAGCCTTTGAACGCCGTATAATTAAAGCACTTCAGATTAGAAACGAATTATTGGTGTTGTGTAAAAGCACCGGAGTTGTTTTACCAGCTGAATTACCCGAATGCGCAAGCTGGTCGGCCTCAACTGTAGTTGAATTTGAGCAGAAAGCCGAAGAAGTTGGAATATTAAGTACCGAAAATGAAGATATCCGCTCGTTACGCGAACTGATTATTTACGGTGTAAAAGGGATGGCCGCTTATGCGGAGCACGCCTGGAACCTGGGGAACAAAAAAGATGAGATTTTTGCCTTTATGCAGCGTGCACTGGTAGCTACCACCGAAGATCTGTCGGTTGAAGAACTGGTAGCCCTTACGCTGGAAACCGGAAAATACGGTGTAGATGTGATGGCACTTTTGGATGCAGCCAACACTTCGGCCTATGGAAATCCAGAGGCCACAAGCGTAAACATTGGTGTTCGCAACAACCCGGCAATTCTGATTTCGGGCCACGACCTGCGCGACATGGAAGATCTGCTGAAACAAACCGAAGGCACCGGCGTGGATGTTTATACCCACAGCGAAATGCTGCCGGCACACTATTACCCGGCGTTCAAAAAATACAAACACCTGGCCGGTAACTACGGAAATGCCTGGTGGAAACAAAATACCGAATTCGAAAGCTTTAACGGCCCGATCCTGTTCACCACCAACTGTATTGTTCCGCCGAAAAGCACGGCAACTTACAAAGACCGTATTTACACTACCGGCGCTTCCGGCCTGGAAGGAGCCATTCATATTCTGGATCGCAAAGACGGAGAAATGAAAGATTTCAGTGCGATTATTGAACACGCCAAAAAATGTGCAGCCCCGCAGGAAATTGAAAGCGGCGAGATTGTGGGTGGATTTGCACACGCTCAGGTTTTTGCACTGGCCGATAAAATTGTGGATGCCGTAAAAACCGGTGCCATCAAAAAATTCTTTGTAATGGCCGGTTGCGACGGACGCATGAAAAGCCGCGACTACTACACGCAGTTTGCCGAACAACTTCCGCAGGATACTGTGATCCTGACAGCAGGTTGTGCCAAATACCGTTACAACAAACTTCCTTTAGGCGATATCGGCGGAATTCCACGTGTAATCGACGCCGGGCAGTGTAACGACTCGTATTCGCTGGCAGTAATCGCTCTGAAACTGAAAGAAGTTTTCGAGCTGAACGACATCAACGAATTGCCGATTGCCTACAACATTGCGTGGTATGAGCAAAAAGCCGTGATCGTGTTGCTGGCGCTGCTGCACCTGGGTGTGAAAAACATCCACCTCGGACCAACATTACCGGCATTCCTTTCGCCAAACGTAGCAAATGTGTTGGTAGAAAACTTTGGGATTGGCGGAATTACCAGTGTTGATCAGGATTTGGAAATGTTTCTGGAATTAAGCGAAGCAGACAAATAATATATTTGGAGATAAGAGGGGACTGATTGTAAAGGGCATCCACTGAAAGGTGGGTGCTTTTTTCGCTTTTTATTCAGGAAGAATATTCTTCAAAAGTCCTGAAAGGACTGAACATGAATAAGCACCGGTAAAACCGGTGGTGGGTTAAAGAGTCTAACTCAAGCCCCGAAAGGGGTTGAACCACGACTGTTACCTGAGGAAATACCGCTCATCAATTTCAATGTGATGTTCTTCTAAAAGTCTTCGAAACTCCGCTTCAAAAGTTTCTGTTTTGTGGTGTTCCTCCTGATTTTTAACATAATTGATCAATTTTTCCTTATCCCAATTCGAATAAGTTAATGCAGCATAGCCATCAGCCCAGCCAACAAAGTTTGGGAAATGCCCGGAATCTTTTAACCAAACAGAAGAAGCTGTTTTAATATCTCTGACAAAATCAGCCAAAGCAATAGATGGATGAAGGTCGGTTAGAAAATGAATATGCTCCTCCATTCCATTAATCCTGTACAAATGGCAATTTTTGTTCTTTATGATCCCCCAGATATATTTAAAGAGACTTTCCTTATGTACTGATTTTAATGTTTTTTGACTTTGCTTAGTGCGGAATATGATTTGATAAATGATTTGTCGATAGCTGGACATGGTGGTTAAGTTTTAGTTTGTAACTAATTTAGTTCGTTCTGTAACAAAAGTAACTCTTTTAAAGAAATATAATTCAACCCTTATCAGGGCTGATGTCTATCATATGTATTTACCGCGCGTTTCACACACGGTTATTCATGTTACGTCCTTTCAGGACATTGGTTTTGCTCGTAATTTTAGTCAAAAAACAGTTCATGAAATAAAAAAGCATTTCCATTGAGGCATTTTGAAGCGATTGATTTTAGTGGGCATCCACCAGTTGATGGATACCCTTTATGTTTAATTCTCGCCAACCTTAAATACAATATCAACTGATCCGAAGGTGGAACTTTGCGTGCTTAAATCAGGCTTTACATCCGGAACAATCTCTTCTGGAACGAACTTGCCAGTTTCAACCAAATCATTATATGATTGAATCAATTTGTCCTTACTGAACAAATCTCCAGATTTTACTGAACAAATCGCTAGGATATCTTCTTTGGAAACCTTTTCATTACCCTTAACTTCAATATTTCTGATTTTATATTGGCCACCCTCAAAAATTATAATTTTCAGATCAGCAGCGGTATTATCCCATGAACCCACATTTTTACTGGAAACCTGGGTGCCATGTAGGCCAAAAAACAGATAACCGTTGTTGAGATAAAGGTCGTAAACCGCCTGAAGTTGTTTGTCAAGTTGTTCTGCCGAATACGTACTTCCTTTTTTAAATCCAATTGTCTTACTCAGTTGGTCATCGGTATAAATAGAATTTCCTTCCCAGGTAATATTCTCAATCGTAACTTTTCCCTTTAAATCCGGAAATGTGGTATTATTGCCAATCGTGTCTTGATTTGTGGGATTACCCTCACTTAAAGCCGTAGAATCTGTTTTATTCTGTTCATATTCTGGCACCGCAAAGGCAAACAAAATGCCTGCAAAAACCGGCAAAATCAATAAGAGTTTCAGTTTTCTGAATGGTGATTGAATTATAGGATTCATCATGTTAAATCGTTTTTTGTTAAATGAAAAATTAAAAGAACTGGTCAACGGAATAATTGACCCACCAACTATTTGGTTGAGTAAAGCCACGCGGTAAACACCCGGATTTAAACTGCTCTGCAGCGCATGTTTATCGGCCAGGTATTCGTGGTTTTGCCTGATCAGCCGGCCGTAAAACCAAACGATCGGGTTAAACCACTGAATGTTGCGCAAGATCCCGAAAAACAATAAATCGATCCAGTGTTTTTGACGGATGTGTTCCTGTTCGTGTTTCACTATTTCGCCTAATTCAGGTTCGTCGATTGAAGGATGGACAAATACATATGAAACGAGTGAAAACGAAGCCGGAAACCCGGCATCACGGATCAATTTTGTACTTCTGTACCGATATACTTTTGCGTTGAAAATGACTTGAAGAACCGGGATAGTGGACTTTAACATCCGTACGACCATAAACAAAACTCCCGCCAAATATAGAAACAGCAACGCCTTTTGTGCTGAAAATGAATTTGTTGCGACAATGGCCTCGTTTGTTTCTTGTTGCGGTATTCCGACAATCGTTCCAACTGGTTCAGCATTAAGCTCAACTGTATAATGCCAGGTATAAAAGGGCAAAAAAATGGCCGCCAGTAATCCGCCCAGCAAAAAGAGCCGGTTGAGGACAAAGTACCGTTCGTTTTGCAAAAACACGATATAAACCAGCGCAAAACCGGCTAACCACAGTGCTGACTTCAGCAAGTAAAAGGCAAGTGTTTCCATAATAGGGGATTATTTATCATTCGATAATTGTTGTTTGGTTTCTTCCATCAGCTTTTCCAGATCCCGGATACTTAAATCCTTTTCTTTGGCAAAAAATGTAGCCAGTGCCGGAAACGAATTGTTAAAATAATCTTTCATAAGTCCAAAAAGCTGTGACTTCGAATACTCCTCTTTTGCGATTAAAGGATAATAAACATGTACATTCCCGTAACTTTTGTGTGCCACAAATTCTTTTTTCTCCAACACGCGTAATACGGTTGAAACCGTATTTCGGGCGGGCTTTGGTTCCTCAAAACGGTCGCGGATATCGCGAACAATGCCTTCGCCCATTTCCCATAAATACTTCATTATCTGTTCTTCGGCTTTTGTAAGTTGCATATCGGTGTCTTTTTATTTTATCCATCCTTCGTAACAAATATATGACTATATTTCTAGTCAACAAGTCATGTTTGCATATTTTAACTATTTTTATAGTCGGTTTGTGGATTTCCTATGTTTTACAGCCTGTTTTTACTTTTTATCTGAACGATTGTCAATCTTTTTGGAGAATATATTGTTTTATTAAAAAAACCTTTTGTAGTACCTTTTAAACTTTCGAAAACCAAAAGACTGCAAAACATCATTTTTAACCAATTAGAAAAAAGAACATGAAAACATTATTATCAGTGATCATATTATTGGTCGCCTTTCAGTTATCTGCCCAGGAAAATCTTAAAGTAAGCACCTCGAAAATGGCTATTAATTCGGCCATGCAACCGGCTTTTGTTGTTGAAATCCCGCAGGCAGAAAGCACCAATGCAATAAAGATGTGGGAAAACCGGCTGGTTCCGAAGAACCTTTTTGACACCTTTAAAAGATTGCCAAAGATGGAAAAAGAAGGAAAGGATAAATGGTATATTCATGGGGTTGTGGTGAGTGAAATTTGTCCTGATACCCTGAGCATATATACCCGGATTACTTCTTTAAAAAACGGGATTGTATTTGCTGCATTGTTTGAAACCCCAAGTGGATTTATCGGAACCGGCAAGGGAGAAAGTGAATTGGAACAAAGAGCCAGTGCATACTTGAGAATCCATGCGGTTGAAGTTTACAAAGAGGCGGTTGAGAACGAACTGGATGAGCAGGAAAAACAGCTTAAAAAGATGGAAAAAGAATATGCCGGCTATGATAAAGACAACCGAAAACTGGATCGGAAATCATCCGACAGCCAGTCGAACCTGAATATTCTGAATGGCCCGCAGGACTTGTCATCTGAATCTTCGGGCTTGCTTTCAGATGAAAAGGGGAAAGAAATTAAGAAGGAAGAAAAAGCGGTAAAAAAGTATTCGAAGAAAATAGACAAAAACGAGGATCGTCAGAAAAAACTGGCGAAAGAAATTGATAAAAAGGAAAGCGAAATAAAAGCAGTGAAGCAAAAATTAAAGAATATAAAATAGAAACGGTGTATTTGCCTGCTTTCCTGAATCTTAACAATCAGCGTCAATCATTTGAGTAATACGGCGTTTACAATCTCCTAAATATTAAATAATGAAGAATTTAATCTTCATTAACAGGGCAATCTTGTAGATCAAAAGCGGAAATTTTAATTTTGTTACACTTTTTTTAGACAGCAAAACAAATTCTAAAATCAAATAAACAAATACAAAATGGGTAAAATTGCCGAAAACGTAAAACCAGGTGTAGTAACCGGTTCTGACGTACAATTTATTTTTAAGGTAGCCAAAGAAAATCAATTTGCACTTCCTGCAGTAAACGTTGTAAGTTCTTCAACAGTAAATGCAGTAATGGAAGCTGCCAAATTGGTAAATGCACCTGTTATTATTCAGTTTTCAAACGGTGGTGCTGCTTTCAATGCCGGTAAAGGCTTGAAACTGGAAGGACAGCAGGCTGCTGTTTTAGGAGCTGTTGCCGGTGCAAAACACATCCACACTCTTGCCGAGGCTTACGGTGTTCGCGTAATTCTTCATACTGACCACGCAGCAAAAAAATTGTTGCCCTGGATTGACGGATTACTCGATGCAAGTGAGAAAAATTTCGCTGAAACCGGAAAACCATTGTTCAGCTCACACATGCTCGACCTGAGTGAAGAGCCGCTGGAGGAAAACATTGAGATCAGCAAAAAATACCTCGAAAGAATGAGCAAAATGGGTATGACCCTTGAAATTGAATTGGGTATTACCGGTGGGGAAGAAGATGGTGTTGACAATTCTGATGTTGACGCTTCTAAACTTTACACTCAGCCTGAGGAAGTTTGCTATGCTTACGAAGAATTGAGCAAAGTATCTCCAAATTTCACCATTGCCGCTTCGTTTGGTAACGTACATGGTGTTTACAAACCGGGTAATGTAAAACTTACCCCGAAAATCCTTGATAACTCACAGAAATACATTGAGGAAAAACTGGGTACTGCTACAAAACCGGTAGATTTTGTTTTCCACGGAGGATCAGGTTCATCACACGACGAAATTCGCGAAGCAATTGGTTATGGTGTTGTTAAAATGAACATTGATACCGATACTCAGTGGGCATACTGGGATGGTGTTCGTGCTTTTGAAGCTGCCAACCACGACTATTTGCAAGGACAAATTGGTAACCCGGAAGGGGAAGACAAGCCAAACAAAAAACACTACGATCCACGTGTTTGGGTAAGAAAAGGCGAAGAATCGGAAATTGCACGTTTGAAAATTGCTTTCGAAGATTTGAATGCCATTGATGTACTTTAAGAAAATACATTAGCAAAATACAAAAACCGCCTTTTCTGAATTGAGAAGGCGGTTTTTATTTGGCAAAAAACAAAAGCGGTTTAAACCAGCGAATCGCCTTTTTGAATCCGCACATCGGTAACAAATTTCTTTATCTGGTCTTCGTCTTCCAAACGACAAATCATCAGTGTTTCATTCGATTCAGCAACAATGTAACCATCGAGCCCCTGTATTACCGCAGCCTTTTCTCCTGAAATATCAATTATACAATTTCGGACATCGTAAGTGAGAATGTTATCGCCTTCAATTACGTTGCCTGCTTCGTTCTTGGTTTTGTTTTCGTACAACGAGCCCCAGGTTCCAAGGTCGCTCCACCCAAAATCGGCTGTAAGCACATACACGTTGGTGGCTTTTTCCATAATACCATAGTCAATGGAAATAGCCTGGCATTCGGAGTAGGCTTTTTTAATAAAAGCTTCTTCATCGGGTGTATCCAGTAAGTGCTCGCCTTTTTGGAATGTTTGTGAAATTTCGGGCAGGTGCTCTTCAAAGGCGCGCATAAAACATCCTACAGTTGAAATAAACATCCCCGAGTTCCAGTAAAACTCACCGGTGTCGATAAATATTTTAGCCATTTCAAGATCCGGTTTCTCTGTAAAAGTCTTCACTTTGTAGAGGTTGTCCAGGTCGTTAAACGCTTTTTTGCTTTTCACCTGAATATAGCCATAGCGGGTTTCCGGGCGATTGGGCTTGATGCCCAGTGTCAGCAACCGTTCCTTGACATCGAGAAACGACAAGCCATTTTTTAACTGTAATACAAATTCTTCTTCCTTTAAAATAAGGTGATCAGAAGGTGTAACAATTACTTTCGCATCTTTGCTTTTCAGGCGTATTTTATGAAGCGCATAAACCAGGCAGGGAGCCGTGTTTCGTCGCAATGGTTCGAGTAAAACCTGTTCTTCGCGTAACCCGGGTATCTGTTCCAAAACCAGGTTTTTGTACCTTACATTGGTAACAATCAAGAAGTTCTCTTTGGGAATTAACCTCGAAAAACGTTCGTAGGTTTGTTGCAGGAAAGAATAACCAGTGCCTAAAATATCCATGAACTGTTTGGGCCTGGCGGTGCGGCTAAGTGGCCAAAATCGGCTCCCGAGTCCTCCTGCCATAATAACGCAATAGGTATTATTCATACTAAGTCTGTTTTGTGTGTGTCAGAACAAATGTCTTGTTTGAGAAACCTCAGATTTTGCACTTTGCTCCTTTGTGATCTTCTGTTTCCCATAAAAGTACCAAATTAAAAATCATATCGAAATAAGTACGGCCGAATTTTATTTCTATTGTGCCGAATCGGTGGTTCAAAAGTTTTGTATCCATTTTATAAGTTGTAATTTTAGCCGAACAGAAAAGCAGGAATCGAATGCGAATGGGAATTTTTTTTCACGTAGGCCGCTACTTTTCGATGTTATCGAAAGTATTCGCCCGTCCCGAAAAACCAAAAATGTATTTACGGCAGTTGTTTCTCGAGATTGATAATCTAGGGGTAAATTCGGTATGGATTGTCGTAATTATTTCCATTTTTATCGGGGGAATTATGACCATCCAGTTTGCGCATGCAATGGCCAACCCGCTTTATCCAAGCGAGTTGGTAGGGCTTGGTACCCGCGATACATTGTTGCTCGAATTTTCTTCTACCATGCTCGCGTTGATTATGGCCGGAAAAATTGGCTCCAACATCACTTCCGAAATTGGAACCATGCGGGTAACCGAACAAATCGATTCGCTTGAAATTATGGGTGTAAACTCAGCCAGCTACCTGATTTTTCCGAAGATTGTGGCGGTTGTATTTATTTTTCCTTTTCTGTATATTATGAGTGTTTTCTTTGGGCTACTTGGCGGGTTATTAACTGGTCCGCTGGTGGGGGTTATTACCATACCTGAATACATCGATGGTATTTTGTGGCTTTTTGTTCCGTATTACATTACTTTCTCCATTATAAAGTGCCTGTTTTTTGGCTTTATCGTTTCGTCGGTACCGGCTTATTTCGGGTATTATGTACAGGGCGGTGCGCTCGAAGTAGGCAAAGCCAGTACAAAAGCGGTTGTTAGTACCAATATTCTTATTTTGTTTTTCGACCTTCTTTTAACACGTTTACTGCTTACATGATCGAAGTAAAAAATATATCAAAGTCGTTTGACGGCAACCAGGTTTTAAAAAATATTTCCATCACTTTTGAACCCGGGAAAACCAACCTGATTATCGGGCGGAGCGGCTCGGGGAAGACCGTTTTACTCAAGTCCATTCTTGGCTTGTTTGAAATAGATGAAGGCGAGATTTTGTACAACGACCGCAACCTGGTAAAAATGACCAACAAAGAGCGTAAACTGCTGCGAAGCGAAATTGGAATGGTTTTCCAGGGCGGTGCGCTTTTCGATAGTGTGAGTGTGCAAGGGAATGTTCGCTTTCCGCTTGATATGTTTACCAATATGGATGAGCCGGAGAAAGAAAAACGTGTTCAGTTTTGTCTCGACCATGTAAACATCGACCGGCAGGCTTATCAACTTTTTCCCAGCGAAATAAGTGGCGGTATGCAAAAGCGGGTTGCTATTGCACGTGCCATTGCTTTAAATCCAAAATACCTGTTTTGCGACGAACCAAACTCGGGCCTCGATCCGGAAACCTCCACAGTAATTGATCAACTGATACAAGCCCTGACCAAAGAATTCCAGATGACTACCATTATTAATACCCATGATATGAATTCGGTGATTGAAATAGGTGAGTCAGTACTGTTTATCTCGAAAGGCGAAAAAGAGTGGGTGGGGACAAAACACGAAATACTGGATTCGGGCAACCAAAAACTCGACGATTTTATTTTTGCCAACAAGCTTTATGCGCAGATGAAGAAGGGGAAATAAGATTTTGTTTAACAAAAATTATTTCGAAAATAATATTATGTATTGATAATGAGTAATTTATATTGAAAAATATGGTTCGATTTTTGTTAAATTCTTCTCCAAACCGAAAAAATTATGAAGCCCTTATTTCTAACACTTTTTCTTATTCCAATTTTGTGTTGGGGACAAAACAGCAAAGAGAAAATTATAAAAGAAACCCTTCTAGCGATTGAAAAATCGGAAGGAGCAAGTTATGAATGTACTACAACCAGTGAGGTTCCGACTCCGGTAGATACTACGATTTACAACACTTATCTATGGAAGCTTACTTATATGATAAATCCGTTCGATTCGCTTTACAAGATGAATTTTAGGTACGAAGAGAGAAGAAAAACCTTTAATTCCGACCGGCTTATAAGCCTTGTATATAATGGAGCATACTATTATTCATTTAAGAATATTTTTGAGGATCAGATTCCCGATCCTGAATACCGAATTCAGGATATTTCAAAACCATCAGGAAAAGAGGCATTACGTGAAAGTATTAAAGGACAGATTCCGCACATTTATAAGGCATTGTCGTTGTTGACTGTTGAAGATTTCAGTTTGAGAGGAGACACAATTATCGAAAGTAAGAAATACGCAAGGCTGGCATTTATGGATGATCCAATTTATGAATTTGAAATCTGGATCGACCGGGAAACTTACCTTCCATACAAGGTTTTGGAAATTGCATACTTAAACAGAAAAAAGCCACAACTGGTTCAAACCAATAAGTTTAATAACTATATGTTTTATAAGGATGAAAGGGGAGAAGTCTCACGACCATTTTTTGTAAATCAGTTTGTGGTTAGTGACTCACAAATTAAACTTGAAGCGGATCCGAATTACATTATTCCTCAGCTTATTCAAGCGACGTCTTTAATTCCGGCATTAAAAGAAGAATCTGTTTTAAAAACTTCTATAAATATAAGTCCCGATAATAAGAAAGTAAAACTCATTTACTTTGGAATGATTAATTGTTGCCCATGTGTAAAAGCAATTCCACATTTAAAGAAAGTATATGCTATATTTAACAGTAACCATGAGTTTGAGATGTTTGCCTTTTATCCTTATGATCGTCCTTCTGTTATCAGAAAATATTCAGAGCAAGAAGATCTTAACTTTCCAATCAGTGCAGGAGATAAACAGGTCATCAAAGCATTCGGATTACATGCTTATCCCAAAATCCTTCTGGTTAAGAAAAATGGACAGGTATATAAATGGTACAACTATTCAGAGGATTTGGCAGAAGAACTATTAACTGATGTACAAAAACTGCTTAATGATGTGTATCATTAGAGATCATGGTACTCCCTAATAGATCTCCGGTTTCAAAAACCTATTTTTTCGGAACCAGCGTTATCACCGGAATGATCATTTCTTCCATTGAAATGCCCCCGTGCTGGAATGTATCCTTATAATAATTAGCATAGTAATTATAGTTATTCGGATAGGCAAAAAAGTCGGTTCCCTGTGCAAAAATATAACTTGTACTCACGTTCCGCGATGGCAAGTATATCTTGCGTGGATCACGGATATCAAACACGTTTTTTGATTTAAAATTCAGGTTCTTGCCCAGTTTGTAGCGCAGGTTCGTATTTGTTTCGCGGTCGCCAATTACTTTCACCGGTGTATCTACCCGAATGGCGCCGTGGTCGGTGGTAATAATCAGCCGGATATCGTTATCGGCCAGTCCTTTTAAAAGTTCCAGTATGGAAGAGTTTCTGAACCAGCTGAGTGCCAGCGAACGATAGGCTTTTTCATTGTTGGCCAGTTCACGGATCATGTCCATTTCGGTACGGGCATGCGAAATCATATCCACAAAATTGACCACCATCACCGAAAGATCATTCTCCAGAATGTTCTTCAGGTTGTCGGTAACCCAACGTTCTTTACGAACACCCGAAGCTTTCTCAAAATACAAACTCTCTTTTCGTCCGTAACGCGCCATTTGCTTTTGAAGCAAGGCTTCTTCGTTGCGGTTTTTGTGGCCTTCGTTGTCGTCGTCTTCCCACAATTGCGGATACACCTTTTCAATTTCAGACGGCATTAACCCGGCAAACATCGAATTTCGGGCATACATGGTTGCGGTAGGTAAAATACTGCAATACAGGTCTTCTGTTTGTGTTCTGAAATATTCGTTAATTACCGGGCTAAATATTCGCCACTGGTCGTAACGCAGGTTGTCAATTACCAAAACAAGCGTTTTTTTCTTTTGGTCGAGCTGCGGGAAAACCACATGCCTGAAAATGTCGGTAGATAACATTGGCCGGTCGCCTAAATCCATGTTAAACCAATCGGCATAATTATTTTTTATGTATCGAAAGAAGGCATTATTGGCATCATCTTTTTGCATTGCCAGTACCTGATCCATGGTCGAATCTTCCGATTCACTTAATTCCAGTTCCCAGTAAACCAGTTTCTTGTAAATCTCCTTCCACTCTTCAAAACTAAGCCGGTCACTTATCTCCATTCCTATTTGGGCAAACTGCATCTGGTATTTCGATGTGGTTTGTTGTGTTACCAAACGTTTCTGATCGATGTTCTTTTTAAGTGTCAGCAAAATCTGTTTTGGATTTACCGGTTTGATGAGGTAATCGGCAATTTTGGCGCCTACCGCCTCGTCCATAATATTTTCTTCTTCGCTTTTGGTAATCATTACCACCGGCACATTGGGTGAAACAGTTTTAATCCGGGTTAGGGTTTCCAGCCCGGTTAAACCCGGCATGTTTTCATCCAGAAAAATAATGTCGTAGTAGTTTTCACTTACTTTTTCAACCGCATCAAGGCCGTTGGTTGCGGTTTCTACTTCGTAATCTTTTTCGGTTAAAAACAAAATGTGAGGGCGTAGCAGGTCAATCTCATCATCAACCCAAAGTATGTGTGGCTTATTCATCATCAAATTTTAAATATTTCTGTAATGGTAAAGATAAAAACAAAAAAAACGCCGCTAAAGTATGCAGTTAACAAAGTTTAACCACTTTACAAGCGGTTTGTGTCGAGCCATTAGCAGTGAGTAGTTGCTGAAACAAAACGGATGTAAAGTGAGTCGATCTCAGGTTATTAACCTGAGGTCGATTTTAAAATGGCTCACAGTTTTAGCTATTTTTAGTCAGAAACTTTCACCGATTTTCGAAGTTCTATCGGGATAATACGAGAAAATTGGGGGAAGTTTATGGCAAAAAGAGCAAAGCCCGAAGGGAAAGTTCTTCTCACACCATCTTTACATTTAAAATTTTTTGAAATAGCCCGCTATTGCTGCATAATTTTAAATGCAAATCTGACGCAATTATAACTTTCTGTGAAAATATTTTAAAGTCGATCTCAGGTTATTAGTTTCCGAGATACACTTTTTTGTAGAAATCCATGTATTGGGTAATGTTCTTTTCGTTCAGGAAGATACCAAAGTTTTCGTCCGAAATAAGGAAGTTCCGGTATTCGGCATTGCCCAGTGCATCAAACAAACTACGTGTACGTACCAGGTTATTGAAATATTTCTGGCCGGTTTCCTTGTCGTTCATTCCCGAAACAATAACCAATATACGGTAGGTATCGAGTGTTTGCTGAGAAACAACAAAGTTTGATCCCGCAAAATTGTTGCTGTTGTACTGTTCAATTCCCTGAATAAATGCAGCCTGATCAATCCCTTCCGCCGGAATTACAAATACTACTTTGTGTGCCCCTTCTACTTCGGGGTTATACGGGCCATCAACAGAAACAGGCTTTGCAGGCTCCTGAACTGCCCCGGTACTTTGTTGTGTTTCGGCTTGTGTACTTTGTGTATCCGATTGCGAATTACTGCTGTTCTGACCCGAACTTCGTTGTGTATAATGTGCCCGGAAGAAGGTCATGTATTCATCCACTTTGTTTTTGTCGATCAACGTTTGCAGGTTTTCGTCGGTAATAAGGAATGCCCGGTACGAAATTCCTGTTAACGAACCATACAGGCTACGGGTAGTCAATACTTTCCTGAAATAGGATAAAGATTGGTTAAGCGCCGGAATTCCACTTACAACCAGTAACTGATATTCGTCGATTTGTTTTATTTGCGTAGCCAGATTCCATGGCCTGAATTCGGCACGGTTTAAGTCAGAGAATTCTTTCAAAACCTGGCGCATGGAAACTCCTTTGTCTTTTACTGCCAGAATAAAATTCTGCGTGGTATCATCAACCTGTGTATTGAATGTCCCCGGCACAACAGTGCTAACACTCACAAAACGTCCTTTTTCTTTGAGGGCATTTGATTCGGCCTCAGCACGTGCCATCAGCTCTTCGGGTGAAATTTCCGGCCCTTCGTCGGTAAAGTTTGAGCGAATAAAACGGCTGTAATTCTTCACAAAAAACTTCAGGTAATCTGCCATCGATTTCTCCGACATTACCTGACGGTAGTTGGCTGATGAAATCACAAAATTCATGTAATCAATTCCCTGGAGCGATTGAAATACAGGAGCTCTGCGGATGATTGCCCCGTGGTAAATCAAAGCATTCTCTTTGTTTTGCATTGCACGAACCAGCACAAAAGCTGTGTTCTCATTCAGGTTTTCGGTTTCAATATCGTAATCAACCTTGGTGTAATGGTCGATGTTGTAGTTTGCAATATCAAATTTCAATCGGTTCAGGTCTATTTTCTTTTCATCTTTTCTCGGATAGGCGATCACAAAATAGTGAAGTAAATCTTCGTCGTACGAGAATTTACCGCCAAACTCATCATCCGCATTTTCGTTGGTAAGCAATTCTTCGTTCTGGATTTCTTCATTTATATAGCCCATTTCCACCAGTTTTTGGTAATCGGCCAGTGTGCTGTCCTGAATCAGGCGAAGAATTTCCTTTGCCAGTGGCGACGGCTCTTTTTTCGGGTATTTTTCAAGATAGCCTTTCATCAGCAACTCAAACTGATTCATATCCGACTGTGTCCCCCGCGCAATGGCTTCCATAAAATCAATTTTGGGAATGATTACCGTATCGGGTTTCATCTGCTTCATTTCGTTCGCCAATGTTAACACATTTCGGTAATGTCCGGCTTTGTAATTTTTGAACGTTTCCAGGTACAACTTGTTAAGGCTGTCGAGCCGGGCTTCCATTTCAATAAAAAAGTTCGGGTTGATCAGGAACTGCGCATATTTGCTGTCCGGATACTGCGAAATAATCAGGTTTCGGTAGTAATCCGATTTGGTTTTGTCGCCCATAAGTTCGTACAAATCATACAAATCGAAATAAGCCGAAAGCAGGTAAATATTGGCCGGGTAGCGTTTGTTTAGTTCTTCGAATGATTCGGCAGAATGCGGATAGTCTTCAAATTCGGCTTTAAATATTTTACCGGCATTGTACAAAGCGTCTCTTATCCGGTTGTGCGACACCTGCATTAACGAATCTGTCAGCGGAAGATCCTGGGTATAAAATTCTTTTTTCAGCGGATCCTGTTCACGTTGTTCTTCCGGTTGGGTTTCTGCTGTTTGCTCATCTTCTGCACCCATTGAAAAGCTGCTTTTATTTGCCCGGCGCCAATCGTCTTCCAGTTGTCGCCGGCCCCATTGTTGCTGGAAAGTTACTTTTCCGTACGAAACGGTTTGAGGATTGTAGAAATACCAACCCGTACCGCCGGAGCCTCCCATTCCCATCCGGTAACGGTTCGAGCGGTAATATCCCTGGCTGCGGGAGCCCTGCATGGCAAGGTTTTCCATGTTTCGCTGGCGTTCCTGTTCTTCCTGCATTAAGCGGGCAATTAAAGCCTCGCGTTCGGTAACCGGCATTTGAGCCACTTTTTGCAGACTGTCTTCGCGTTCTACTGTCAACAGGTTATCTACAAGGTTTGTAAGGCTTTTGTAACGCAGCTCAACGTTTTTATAATCCGGATAATTTTCATCGATAATGATCATTGCACTATCGTAATAAGCTTGTGAGCCACGGTAGTTTTGATCTTCGAAATAAAGATTGGCAAGCGTAATGGCCGACAGTGCCCGTTGATATTGATTTTTAAAGCTGGTTGCCACCGAGCTTCCGTAATTTTTTTCAGCTTCGCTGCGGTTTCCTTCCCGCATTAGCAAATTTCCTAAAGCATAATAAATCTGATCGCGGAAGTCGATGTTCTTTTTATCGCGCAGCATTTTGTTCAGATCCTTTTTCAGGTCTGCAATGTCGCCTTCTCCCGAAAATACCCCGGCAGAATTGATCCGTGCATTAAAAGCCATTGTGTAATCGGGGCTTATGCGGGCCACCTCTTTAAAGGTTTCCGATGCACGGTCGTTTTGCCCCATTTCCTGATAGAGCTGGGCAACAATGTACAGCAGCCGTGCCCGGTTCTTTTTCCAGAATGTTTTATTTATTGCAATGTCCAGCATTCGGATTGCCTCGCTGTAGCTACCTTGTTTTTCGTAATAATCAGCTGTGGCAAGCGCCAGTTCGCGTTCATATTTTCGTGGAAAATCATCGTATCCCTGAATGGCCTGGATAACTTCGTTGGCTTCAATATATCTTTCAAGTTGCGTGTAAGCCCTGATCAGATATACCTGTGCCATGCTGGCAGTTTCTTCCTTGGGGTATTTACGCACGAGGAAAGAAAAATTGTCGATAGCAGCAAAGTAATTTTGTTGGTAGAAATAAGCTCTCCCCATTAACAGGTAGCTGTCGTCAATCCATTTATTGAACTCTTCCTGGCTGGCAAACTCCTGATATTTGCGCGAACCTCCTCCTTTTTTTCGTTTTGGCTTTTTTGAAATTGAATGTATTTCAATGAGTTTAGAGCACTTTACAACCGCATAATCCATATCCGACTTTACCATTTTAGCGGCAGCCGGGTCAGCTTCTTTAAAAATGGGAAGAACATGTGTATAGTCGTCTTCAATACGCGAATCGATGGATTCGAGCCCGGCTTTTACGCTTTCGTTGGCGTTAAAGTAGATGTTATACTGCGACGTAACATTATGGTAAGCACGCGATGCCCGGGTATTCTTTTCGGTAGAACACCCTGCAAAAACAGCAACCATTAAGATAAAAAGTATGGTATGTAAAAAAAGTCTCTTCAAACAGGTATTTTATTTGCTCTAAGAATAAACTCCCGAAACATCAGATTATTGTTGATTATCATCATTTATTCTCATGACGGGTGCTGCAAAAATAAGAAAATTTGATTGCGCAAAAACTCCCGGCATAAATTGGGGGAAAAGCCAAAGAGATCTGTTGTTTATAAACAAATCTCTTCGGTATTTTCTGTACTGTTGGTTGCAGTATATTATTTCCGGGTAATTTTTACTTTTTTGGTGGGTGCCATTTGCAGGTTTCGCAGGTGTACACGGTGTTTTACGCTTGCTGCAATTTCGGCAAAAGCCTTTCCTGAGATTGATTCAGGTTCTGATGCTACCGGGCTTCCGGAGTCGCCACCTTCGCGAATACTTTGTACAATTGGGATTTGCCCTAAAAATGGTAAGCCAAGTTTGTCGGCCAGTTTTTTACCGCCGTCTTTACCAAAAATGTAGTATTTATTTTCGGGTAATTCAGCCGGGGTAAACCAAGCCATGTTTTCAACCAGCCCGAGTACCGGAACATCGATCGATTTACTTTGAAACATACTGGTTCCGCGCACCACATCGGCAAGGGCTACATCTTGCGGAGTAGTTACAATTACAGCTCCGGTAACCGGAACCGACTGTACCAGCGTAAGGTGAATATCGCTGGTTCCGGGAGGAAGATCAATCAGCAAATAGTCGAGGTCGCCCCAGTTTCCTTCTGTAATAAGTTGTTTCAATGCATTTGAAGCCATTGGCCCACGCCAGATAATGGCACTGTTGGTATCAACAAAGAAGCCTACAGAAAGAAATTTTACGCCAAATTTTTCCAGCGGGTTGATCATTTCCCTGCCATCAATCATGGCACCGGCAGGGCGGTCGCTTTCGGCACCAAACATTTTAGGAATGGAAGGGCCAAAAATATCGGCATCGAGCAAACCAACTTTTGCTCCGGAATTTGCCAGCGCCACAGCCAGGTTAACTGAAACGGTTGATTTTCCAACTCCTCCTTTTCCTGAAGCAATGGCGATAATGTTTTTAACATTCGGAAGCACCGGGCGCTCCATGTCGTGAATGTATTTTACCGCAATGTTGTCTTCGATCTCCACTTCCTCTCCAACGTAAGTTTTTATTGCTTTTTCGCATTCAAGAATCAGTGATTCTATGTTTGGATCGTCGCTTTTCTGAAAAACCAGGGAAAAACTGACCCGTTGGCCGGCAATCCTGATTTCCTGCGGCATTTCAAGTGCAACAATGTCTTCATCACTTCCCGGGTATTTTACCGTACGCAAGGCATCGGTAACATTTTTCGGGACAATTAATTTTCTTGGTATTTCAGCCATTTTTTAATGATTCTTATGTTCTTGTTAATCTTAAGACGATGCAAAATTAACAAATGCAAAATAAAAACACCTCTGCCTCCGAAATGTTTTTAATTCAAATTAAAATAAACATTTGTTTGAATCAGTATAAATCCAGTTCTTTCGAAGGATCCCAGAATCGTTCTTTGAAATTCAGAATCTGGTCATCTTTAATTTCAAATCCTTCGGCTTCGAGCAATTCCTGCATGGCATTGGGCGTATCGAAATGATGTTTGCCGGTGAGCAATCCGTTGCGGTTTACTACCCGGTGCGCGGGTACAAATTCGGGGTGGGAATGACTGGCATTCATTGCCCAGCCAACCATTCGTGCCGATCCGCCGGTTCCGAGGTAACGGGCAATGGCACCGTAGGATGTTACCCGGCCGGGAGGAATTAGTTTTACTACTTCGAAAACCTGATGAAAGAAATCACTCATTTTTTATTGTCTGTCATTTCTATTGAGGAATAGGGGAAATCTGCCAGTTTGAAAAGGAGAATCCTTGGTTGTACTTCCTTTGAAGTAACAAATTATACCAATTATCAACTATTCCCTTGCGCTCCTTCCAAAACTCCGGTACTCGTCTTTTTCAATATCTATGTCGGGTTCCAGAAATTCACCTTCACCCAATTTAAATGCGATGTATTTGATTTTAATGCCGCGGTCGAGCCACTGTTTTTCGTAAAACGTGCGGATTCGGAGTGTATCATTCAAATGTTCCCATTCGTAAACATTTTCTGTTTCAGCCACTATCTCAAACTTGTTCAGTTTAACCAATTCCCGGGTATATACATATTGAAACTTGCTGTCGGTTTTAAGATGAATGATACCACCTGTTTTGAGGAAATGCCTGTATTTATTCAGAAATGTGGTAGATGTGAGGCGCTTACGGGCTTTGCGCATTTGCGGATCGGGAAAAGTCAGCCAGATTTCATCCACCTCGTTTTCTCCGTAAAACTGCGTAATCAGTTCAATGTTTGTTCGAAGAAAGCCAACATTGGCCAGTCCTTGTTCTTTGGCCAGTTTTGCTCCTTTCCACAGCCGCGCACCTTTTATGTCAACTCCCATGTAGTTGACTTCGGGGCTCTTTGCCGCCAAAGCTACGGTGTATTCGCCTTTGCCACAGCCTAGTTCCAGAATCAGCGGATTTTCATTTTTAAAGAACTCTTCCCCCCATTTTCCTTTTAACTGAAAGTCGTGATGTTCCACAACGCTAAACGGAGCCTGAACAACGTGTTCAAAACTCAACATCTCGTTAAATTTTAAAAGCTTTCCTTTTCCCACTTTTATCGCTTGTTACTCTTTGTTTTTTTGAATTGTTGCTGACGGTTAATTATTTGCCTTTTCGATTCGAACGCCCACATCGCTGATGCCTTTTAAAACATCTTCACGCATTCCTTGCTGAAGGGTTATTTTGAAGTTTCCCGAATCCGGGAAAAAGATGTTACGACGGTACAGTATTTCGCGGGTTTTTAAACCTCCCATTCCTTCACCCAGCCATTTCCCGGTGGGATCGGCCAGCGTAATCTCAAATTTATCGTCAATGGATTTTCCGTTTGGTTCCTCAATCTTGATAAAGAGCCACAGATTGCTGTATTTATAATCCACGTCGTTTCGGATGTTGAGGTAAAGGTCAAAATTATGGGTAGTGTCGCTTACTGGAACTTCGAAAATTGCCAGCGAGTCTTTGTCCCAGCTGCGTTGGTCAATTTCCTTATATTTTTCGTAAATAATTTTGGGTTGACAGGCTGCTAACATACAAAGGCATAAAACTGTCCATGTCAACTGAAAAATCTTTTTCATTTATCTCCCGTTATTTCGCTTTGAATCTCTTCTTCTTGTATTTCTTTCTCCCGAATCGTTTGCCTGTCCCGAGGGGCGCCGCTGAGAACGTTTGTTATTCCTGTTCTTTCTTCGTCCGCGCGCAGGTTTATCAAAACGGTTTAAATCTTCCTGCCCCACTACATTATGAAACGTATCTTCCTGCCGGGTAGTATTCTCGTATTGTGTAGTAACCAGTTTTTCAGGTTTGCGGCCTTTCCGGTTCATCCTAATCACTTCCTTTACCCTTTCTACCGGTACTGCTACCAGGCTCGAAGGGGCGTCGCCACGCTGGGCGTACCAAAAAGTACCGGTAAAAATATCGGCTTTCAGATAAAAATAGCTTGTTTTTTCGGTTTCGAGCGGAACATTGGTTGGCGGGAAATCCTTTTGAGCGTCGATGTAGGCATCCAGTTCAAAATTTAAACAGCATTTTAACTTTCCACATTGTCCGGCCAGCTTTTGCGGGTTCAGAGAAATTTCCTGGTAGCGTGCAGCAGTGGTAGTAACCGAATTAAAGTTGGCCATCCAAGTAGAGCAGCAAAGCTCACGTCCACAGGGGCCGATTCCCCCAATTCGGCCTGCTTCCTGCCGGGCTCCGATCTGTTTCATTTCAATACGGATGCGGAAATTCTCGGCCAGTACTTTAATCAGCTGTCTGAAATCAACACGTCCGTCGGCGATGTAATAAAAAATTGCTTTTGTTTTATCTCCCTGGTATTCTACATCCCCGATCTTCATATCGAGATTCAGATCTTTTACAATCTGACGTGAGCGGATCATGGTTTGGTGTTCGAGCGCTATGGCTTCTTTCCACTTCTCTATATCTACCTGCTTGGCCAGCCTGTATATTTTCCGAAGTTCGCCGTTGTTCAGCGTTGCACGGTGCCGTTTCATCTGGTCAAACACCAGCTCCCCTTTTAAAGATACTACCCCGATGTCGTGTCCCGGATTTCCTTCAACAGCCACCAGGTCGCCTACGTTTATCTTTAGGTTATTTACATTCCGATAATAATCTTTGCGGGTATTTTTAAAGCGGACTTCCATTATTTCATCACCCGGCACAACCGATTTTATATCGTCCAGCCAGTTGGTTACGTGTAGCTTTGCACAGCACACACTGTCCGATCCGCAGATTCCCCGTTCTATTGTATTGACGTCCGACATAGTAAGTTTTTACGTTCAGTTTCCACTTTCAGGTAGAGCATAGGTACACAAAAATAACGATTAATACTATTTGAACAGGAAATGCCGGCTATTTTGAACGAGTCTATATCGAATTAACGTTTTATCAAGCGTACCATTCGCAGGGCAGTATCCAGAAATACGATTCGCGGATTGCCGTTCATCCCAATGTGCCGAATGCCTGATTCAAACTCCTGAGCAAAGGGAACAATGTTCCGTTCGTTGATAAACGGTGCAAACTTTTTTCCCCAGTCCCGCTCTTCGCGGTTCATATACGAGAGATCATTTTGTTTGAGGTTCGAAATAAAATATTCGCGGACCAAACGAAGCGACGCAGCAAAAAAAGCTTTTTGTTTATCGCGTCCAATACCGGCCATTTCGTCGGCCCAACTGATCAATTCGCTTACTTTGCGGGCATAGGCAAAGCGCATCATTTCCTGAAATTTGTGAAGATAAAATTGCTCGTCTTCCCCCGGGGTGAGATAATCGAGTGCCCGAATATAACTTCCGGCGGCCAGGTGAACAGCATCGGGGATAATCTCCGGGTCAATCCCTTCGATTTTTAGCAAAGCATTTTCAATTGCCCCGGGTTCAATAAACGGAAACTTTACCAGTTGTGAACGCGAGCGGATGGTTCCGATTAAATCCTCCTCGTTTTCAGTAATCAGCAAAAAAAGTGTTTTGCTGGGAGGTTCTTCAATCATTTTTAGCAGCTTGTTCGAGCAGGCTACATTCATTCTGTCAGCCAGCCAGATAATCATTACCTTAAATTCCGACTCAAAAGATTTCAGGTTTAGTTTGCGGAGGATCGACTCGCTTTCGCGTTCGTAAATTTCGCCCTGCGCATTGCCCGCGTTAATGTGCTGCAACCAGTCGCCCAGTTCAAAATAGGGTGATTTGAGTACCATTTCGCGCCACTGCGGTAAAAAGTCGTCGCTAAAAGGCTTCTGATTTTTTGGGTTGAAAATTGGAAAAACAAAATGCAGGTCGGGGTGCGCTAGCTTTTGGTATTTATGGCACGACGGACACACTCCGCACGAATCCTCATCGGTACGGTTACGGCACGAAATGTATTGTGCATAAGCCAGCGCCATGGCCAGTTTTCCGGTTCCCGATTGCCCGGCAAATAACTGGGCATGGCTGATTCGCTGTTCTTTTACCGACCGAATCAGCCGCTTTTTGATTTCGCTTTGTCCTACAACGTCTTTAAAAAACATAGAGCCAAAAATAGCACTTTATGTCGGTTCATGGGAACAGCAGTATAAAAATCTGGTGTATTCTTTTATCTGTTTGAAGATTAGAGGTTATTTGAGATTTGTTGTAATTATTTGGGAATTGATTGCAATTTGACCATTCTGCCGTTTATCAGTTTTTAAAAACTTGCTTCAAATTCTAATCTTCCAAATCAACTTTACCCAAACATTAAATTCATTTGGCCCCGAAATGTGCACTGTTATGGCATTGCATTAATTCTTATCTTTGAGTGATTTTCAGAAATAATTAAAAAACAATACAATGCAAACTATTAGCAGCTACGACTTTAAGGGCAAAAAAGCACTTATCCGTGTTGACTTTAACGTGCCTTTGAACGAAAACTTTGAAATTACCGATGATACCCGAATGAGGGCAGCGCTTCCTACCATCAAAAAAATTATTGAAGGTGGTGGTTCTCCTATTATTATGTCTCACCTGGGGCGTCCGAAAAACGGTCCGGAAGATAAATTTTCGTTGAAACCGCTGGTTAAGCATCTTTCTGAATTACTGGGTGGGGCTACCGTAAAAATTGCTCCCGACTGTATTGGAGAAGAAGTGAAAAAAATGGCGGATGAACTACAGCCCGGTGAAGTTCTGATCCTCGAAAACCTTCGTTTCTACAAAGAAGAAACTGCAGGCGACGAAGAATTTGCCAAAAAACTGGCTGAAAACGGAGACTGCTGGGTAAACGATGCTTTTGGAACAGCGCACCGTGCTCATGCTTCTACTGCTGTAATTGCTAAATTTTTTCCGAACGATAAAATGTTTGGATACCTGATCGAAAGCGAAGTGGAAAGCCTTGATAAAGTGGTGAAAAATCCGCAACGTCCGCTGACTGCGATCATGGGTGGTGCAAAAGTATCATCAAAAATTACCATTATCGAAAACCTGCTTAGTAAAGTAGATAACCTGATTTTAGGTGGTGGTATGACCTACACTTTTGTAAAAGCCAACGGTGGAAAAGTAGGTGATTCAATTTGTGAAGACGATTTTATTGAAACCGCTAAAAACATCGAGAAACTGGCCAAAGAAAAAGGGGTTAACCTGGTGATTGCGACCGATGTTGTTGCAGCCGATTCTTTTAGTAACGATGCCAAAACCCAGCTTTGCGCAGCCAACAATATTCCTGACGGATGGCAAGGTTTGGATGCCGGCCCTGAAAGTGTTGCCAAAATGAAAGAGGTGATCGAAAATTCTGGTACTATTCTGTGGAATGGCCCTGTGGGTGTTTTTGAAATGGAAACATTTGCTGCCGGAACAAAGGCAATTGGTGCAGCCATTGTGGAAGCAACTAAAAAAGGCGCTTTCTCGCTGGTAGGTGGTGGCGACTCGGTTGCCGCTGTAAACCAGTTTGGAATTGCTCCCGGTGTTTCTTACATCTCAACCGCCGGAGGTGCGCTGCTCGAATACCTTGAAGGAAAAGTACTCCCGGGCGTGGCAGCTGTTCGTGGCGAATAGAGGTCTCTCTTAATCTTTCCATGGGGGAGAAATAAGAATAAAATATCATAAACCCGGTTTGTCAACAGATAAACCGGGTTTTTTATGTTTCGCCATTTTGTATCGCTTCAACCTTCAAAAAAAACTTCCTAACTTTAGCTTAAAAACGGATCAGACGAATTTCCGGTGGTTTTGCCTCGTGAATGGTCAACTGGAAGAATTTTTATTGATATTTTAAAGTCGAACTCAGGTTATTAGATAAAAAGATACATTGTAGAAAAATCTTGAAACTGAATTAAAAATAAACAATATGAAATGTAATGTAGGTTCATTGGATCGGTTGATACGGATTGTGCTTGGTTTAATACTGGCCATTGTAGGTGTTATTTTTGACAGTTGGTGGGGAGTAATCGGAATTATTCCACTGGCAACCGGGTTATTTAAATTTTGCCCGCTTTATTTACCCTTTAAATTATCGACCGTTGAAAAAAAAGACAGTTAAAATCCTGTTTTGTAAATAAAAGTGCCATCTGCCCTTAGATAGATGGTATTTTTTGTGTCATTCTTTGGGTATTTTTAGGTAATCCGGAGTGAAATTATCAACTTTAGCCACGCTTAAAATTAAATTATCCATGCATCCCTTTTTGAAAATAACTGCAATTGCTGCAATCGCCCTGTTGCTGGCAACTGCATGCAAACAAACCCCCAAAGACCCGAACCTGATGATAACAAAAGAAATAACCGGGGACTGGACATTTAAACAGGCCGATAAAGACGAGTGGATGCCGGCAAAAGTACCAGGAACAGTACACACCGATTTAATGGCTGCCGGAAAAATCGAAGATCCGTATTACCGGTTAAATGAACTCGACCAGCAATGGATCGACAAAGTTGACTGGGAATACAAAACAACGCTTACCGTTGATGATACTTACCTCGGCCGTGATAATGTTACACTCGATTTTAAAGGCCTTGACACCTACGCCGATGTATTTGTAAACGGAGAGAAAGCTCTTTCGGCCGATAATATGTTTCGGGAATGGCAGGTAGATGTAAAAGAACTGCTTAAAAAAGGAGAGAATGAACTTCGTATTTTGTTCCGCTCGCCAATCAACGAAGGTTTGAAAAAATACGATGCCAACGGTTTTGTATATCCCGGTGGAGAAAACGACCAGGCAGAACGCGGACAAGTGGAAGGCGGGAAGCGGGTGAGTATTTATACACGTAAGGCCGGTTACCACTTTGGATGGGACTGGGGTCCGCGTTTGGTAACCAGCGGTATCTGGCAGCCGGTTTATCTGAAAGCCTGGGACAAGGCAAACATCGAAGATTTGCAAATTGTTCAGCATGATGTTACAAACGAAAAAGCAACTTTTACAGCTGTTTTTGAGGTTACAAGCGAAAAAAAAAGAAAGGCCAGTTTGTCGGTAATAAACGAAGCAACAACGCTGGTATCGCAAACGGTAGTGTTAAACCCGGGCACAAACAAATACGCTGTTGATTTTGAAATTGCCAATCCGCAATTGTGGTGGTCAAACGGTTTGGGAGAAGCTCATTTGTATAATCTTTCAGGAAACCTGGAAATTGGCGGAAGGAAACAAAACAAAGACACCCGGATCGGTATTCGAACACTCGAATTGGTTCGCGATAAAGATGAGGAGGGAACATCTTTTTACTTTAAACTAAACGGGCACCCGGTATTTATGAAAGGTGCCAACTATATTCCGAACGATGTATTTCTGCCGCGTATAACCGAAGATAACTACAAAACCGTAGTGGAAACGGCTAAAAACTCGAACAATAATATGTTACGTGTTTGGGGAGGCGGTATTTACGAGAACGACATTTTTTACGATTTGTGTGATGAAAACGGCATTCTGGTGTGGCAGGATTTTATGTTTGCCTGTGCCATGTTCCCTAATAATCCTGAATTTCTGGAAAACATAAAACAGGAGGCCATTGATAATGTAAAACGCCTGCGCAATCACCCATCTATTGCATTGTGGTGCGGAAACAACGAAATCCTTACTGCGTGGAATACCTGGGGATGGAAAGCTCTGGCAGAAAAAGAAGGAGCCGATGTTCCTGAAAAAGTTTGGCAGGCTTATGTCGATATTTTCCATAAAACCTTGCCCGATGTGGTAAACGAATACGATCCGTCGCGCAGTTACTGGGGATCCAGTCCTTCATCGGGCTTGGGCGTGCAAGCCGACCTGGTAAACGGAGACGAACATTACTGGGGAGTTTGGTGGGGAAAAGAACCCTTCAGTACTTATGCCACACACCTGGCGCGTTTTATGAGTGAATACGGCTTTCAGAGTTTCCCGGAAATTTCATCCGTTAGAAAATATGCTAAACCAGAGGACTACGATATCTACTCAGAAGTGATGAAGTCGCACCAGCGTTCGTCGATCGGGAACGGTACCATCGAATATTACATGCTGAAAGAATACAAACATCCGAAAGATTTTGAGTCGTTCCTGTATGTAAATCATGTTTTGCAAGCCGATGGTATTAAGTTTGGGCTGGAAGGACACCGCCGTGCCATGCCGTATAATATGGGAAGTTTGTACTGGCAGATTAATGATTGCTGGCCGGTTGCTTCGTGGAGTTCTACCGATTATTATCAGAAATGGAAAGCTCTGCAGTATTACGTAAAAAAAGGATTTAGCCCTGTTTTAGTGAGTCCTTACGAAGAAGGTATCAAGTTTAAAGTGGGCATTGTTAACGACCGCCTGGAGCCGGTAAAAGCGGAGTTGCGCATGCGTTTGGTTGATTTCGACGGGAAGGTAATCTGGGAAGAAGCTTCGCTGCTTGATATTCCGGCTAACTCCAGTGACGACTATTTTGATGTAAACCGAAACGAACTCCGGTTCAAATATCGTAAAGTGATAAACGAAGTTGTATTTGTTACTGAAATTGTTGAAAACGGAACAATTATCTCGCAAAACAAATATTATTTCGAGCCCTTTAAAAACCTGAAAATAGAAACACCAAGCGTTGAACATCAGATAGTAAAGAGTGACAATGGTTTCGACATTATTTTGAATACCGACAAGCTGGCGAAAAACGTATATCTGCAAATTGGCGATGAAGAAGGTTTCTTTTCGGATAATTATTTTGATTTGCTACCGAATGAAAAAGTAACCGTGAACCTGAAAACCGATATCAGTGAAGAGAAACTGAATGAAGTTTTGACATTACGAACGCTCGACGATGCGTTTTAAAATACCCGGTGGTCACTCAAAAAAAGGGTGACCACTTTTTATACTCAGAAATTGTTATGAAAATTTTAGCAATCCTATTAGTTATCTTCAATTTCCTGACTCCTGGCAAACCAGCTCAAAAGGCCGAAGTGTATCTCGAAAAAGGCACCGATGTTATTGCTTATCAATCAACCGGAGAAAAGGGTAAAGCCACTTTTCAGTATTTGGATGCCGGAAGCTATCGTTTGCTGTTTACCTTTCCGCAACAGAACGGGAAATTCATAAAAGACACTCCCAAAAACCGTACGCTTACAAAAGCCACTTATAATGCCAGAAACAAAACTTATTATTATCATGGCGAAGAAGGGTATTTTTCCATCCGTTTTTATGGTCTTTCAAAAATAAAAAGTGAAAATTTTCAAGCCGTATTTAGCGAAGAAAAAGACGACGACGGTACTTACATTGTGGTGGCCAAATTTGGCGCTCACAGACGTAATGCTTCCATTGGTGTTTCTGTTCAGGCAATTACCTCCGGCCAATTTAAAAAAGCAGTCGAAAAAGCCGGGACAGATCTTTCCACACTCTCAATTCCAAATGTCAGATAACAAAACGCACTTCTGGCTGTTAATTCTTATAAACTGAATATACATTGCAGACGGAAAGCGATTAAATTTGTTGATTTATCATTCACATTATGGTTAAGCCAATAGCATTGCTCCTACCAATTTATGTCACTTTTATGTGGGCATTGGTATTTTTATTTCAAAAAGGCACACGCTTTAAAGCCAACAAAGCATTGGGCTTGTTCATGTTAACCGCTTCGCTTTTGTATGTGTCGCATGCTGTTTTTTTCTTTAATTTTTACCACCTGTATTCCTTTGTTGAAAGTCTGTATATTTTAGCAGTACTTTCAATTTATCCACTATTCTTTTCTTATATTTTGCTTCTTACTTCCGACCAAATTAAGTTCCCCCGGTACATTATCCATTTTGTACCTGCCATTCTGCTTAGTCTTGTTTCGCTGCTTTTTACATTATGTCTTACCCACGACCAACGAATTGATTATGTAAAAGACATTTTAATTGAAAAAAATCTGAAAGGACTGAATCTTGGCTCATTAACAGGATTAAACGGATTGACGTTATTAACGGTACGAATTTACTTTATTGCACAGGTATTTGTCTATTTAATTAAAGGAATTCGAATCGCCAATAAACACAACAAGCGGCTTACGGAGTTTTATTCTAATACAGAGGGGAGGAGAGTTAACTGGATTCGCGACATCAGTATTATTATTCTGGTTGTTTCCATTCTGGGAGTTGCCTTTTCTGTAATCGGACGCAGTTTTTTTGTAAAGAACGAAACGTTTTTGTTATTCCCCTCCATCCTTTTTAGTACTATTTATTTTATAATCGGTTTTTATGGAAATCAGCAAATTGTTATTGCCGATGAGCTCAAAGAAGAGGAGAATTCAGTCTCAAATATGGAAGAAGTACTGGAAGATTCGAGTCGTAGTTTGCTGAAAAATAGGCTGATTGCTTTGTTTCAGGAAGAAAAAATTTATTGTCTTTCGGACTTGCGAATTACCACTTTGTCAGAAACCTTACAAACCAACCGCACGTATATTTCGCGTCTTATCAACGAAGAATTCGGAGTTAATTTTAACGAGTTTGTAAACAAATACCGGGTTGAAGAGGCAGAGAGGCTGTTGCGAAGCGCCGACCATGATTTTTACACACTTGAATACATTGCTGAAAAATCGGGTTTTGGATCGGCCAATTCTTTTACGCGGGCCTTTAAAGAATGCAAAGGGATAACTCCCGGAACTTTTCGAAAAAACCTGAAAAAAGTATAATCCCTCTGTTTTTCTACGATCTCACATCGTATTTTAAAGAAAATCAACTACTTCGTGACCTTTTTGTGATACTTTCTTGTTACTGTTGTAGCAATAAAAGCATAAGGCATAATGGATAAGGTTTTATTAATTGAAGACGATCCTCACATCAGCGAATTAGTTAGTATTCATCTAAAAGATTTGAATTGCGACGTGGATATTTCTGCCGATGGACGCGAGGGGTATCAAAAAGCGCTTGCCGGAGGTTACAGTCTTATTGTGTTGGATTTAATGCTTCCTGGAATGGATGGACTGGAGGTTTGCCGCCAACTCAGGGCCGATAAAATCCGTACGCATATTCTGATGCTTACTGCAAAATCAGAAGAGATAGATAAAGTTTTGGGGCTTGAAACCGGCGCTGACGATTATCTCACCAAACCTTTTAGTGTTCGTGAATTTATTGCCCGCGTTAAAGCAATACTCCGGCGGTTAAATACGCTCGGGAACAATGAAGATGAGGCACAGTCGGAAAAAGTGAAGATTGATGACCTGGATGTAGATCTGATAAAACGAAAAGTTCTGCTAAGAGGCGAGCGTCTGGAACTTACGCCCAAAGAGTTTGATTTACTGGTGCTTCTGGCTCAAAAGCCCGGGAGGGTTTACAGTCGCAACGATCTGCTGAATGCCGTTTGGGGCTACAATTTCAATGGCTATGAGCATACCGTGAATTCGCATATCAACCGTTTGCGTTCAAAAATAGAGCCCGACATTAATCACCCTAAATACATATTAACGAGCTGGGGTGTTGGTTATAAATTCAACGACGAATTATAGGAAATTATGCGTGCAAAAAGTAAAATATTCAACAGTCTTTACTGGAAAATATCTGGTATATTTTTGGTATTCACCATTCTGCTGACCGTTATCTTTATTTACATTTCAGTGATTTTTTCGGCCGATTACAACGATGAGGCACAGCAAAAAATAAACGGTGCGATAGCTGCGGGGGCAATCAAAGAAGTTTCACCGGTTTTTATCGATGGGAAAGTGAATGAAAAGGCCATCTCTGTTTTAATGCATTCAATGATGGCCGTGCATCCGAGTATTGAAGTTTATCTGCTCGATCCTGCAGGAAAGATTCTGACTTTTGTTGTTCCTGTGCAGGATGTAAAAACCGATGCGGTTGCGCTGAGCCCCATAAAAGCCTTTTTGAACAGAAACACCGACAAGGCAATTAAAGGCGATGATCCCAGAAACCCGGATTCGCCGAAAATATTCTCGGCAGCCGAAATTGTTGAAGACGGACAGCTAAAAGGTTACATGTACATTATTTTGGCCAGTAATGTATATACTTCCACAATGGCTGCGCTCGAAAACAGTTTTATCCTTAAAATTGGTGCCCGGAGCATTCTAATTTCCGTTTTTCTTACCTCAATTCTTGGGCTTCTTTCTATTTGGATTATTACGCGAAATCTCAATAAGATTATTGCGGCATTCCAAAAGTTCAGGGACGGAGACCATTCCGTAAGAGTTGATTTGAAAACAGGCGGAGAATTGGGGACTGTAGCCAATACTTTTAATAGTATGGCGGAAACGATCCAGCAAAATATTATTCAGCTTAAAAGTGTGGAGGAACTTCGCAAAGAGTTGATTGCCAACATATCGCATGATCTCAGAAGCCCAATTGCTTCCATTCAGGGTTTTACCGAGACTATTTTGCTCAAAGAAGACAAACTCAAAGAAGATGAACGAAAAAAGTATCTGGAAATTATTCTTCAGAACTCGGAAAATTTAAGTAAGCTGGTAAACGATTTGTTTGAATTGTCGAAGCTGGAATCTAATCCGCAGATGATTCAACCAGAGGCGGTGCAGGTGGCGGAGTTGGTGCAGGATGTGGCCGACAAATTTCAGATTATTGCCCGCGAAAAAAACATCAGCATCAATACCATTTATTCCAAAAGCCTGCCCCTGGTTTATGCCGACATACAAATGACCGACAGGGTTTTTCAGAATATACTGGATAATGCAATCAAATTCTGCAATCAGGGAGATGTGGTTACTATCGAGCTTGAATTGCAAAAAGAGTCGGTACTGGTTAAAATTTCTGATACAGGAAAGGGGATTTCAGAAGAGGAGCTTCCGTATATTTTTACGCGCTATTACAAAGGCAGCAAAACCAAAGGAGTAAACAGCACCGGATTGGGATTGGCTATTGTCAAAAAAATCCTTGACTTGCATAAATCGTCAATCCAGGTTTATAGTAAAATCAACCAGGGAACCCGCTTCGAATTTCAACTACCACTTTATGTTGTTGTATAAATGCATTTAGTCACTTTAAAAATGAAATTCAAATATTAATACTATATAAATAGTAGTCAAAAACCACTGTTTTTATTGACATTTAAATCTTATTGATATTTTTTTGTCCAAAGAACACAATTGCTCAAAAGTTAAGGAAACCTCTAAAAATTAAAAATCTACCAATCAGCCTATTATAATAGTAAATAGTATCTTAGGAGCATATTCTTATACAATGAGGACAAGATACAAAGCAACAGGGACAAACAGT
>JBKEDN010000296.1:0-3053 GCA_047975435.1 Draconibacterium sp.
CTGATTATTATGGTAGCATTTTTACCTCTCTTTTTCTTAAGCGGAATGGAAGGAAGAATGTTAAAACCACTGGGGATTTCCTTTATTGTTTCACTTTTTGTTTCGCTGATTGTAGCCATGACATTGACTCCGCTTTTGTCGAAGATGCTTCTTAGCAACGAAAAGTATCTGAAGAAAAATGAAAAAGAAAAGTGGCTTGTCAGAAAGCTTTCCGCAGCCTACGAAAAAGCACTGAATTGGGCTTTGCAGCACAAGCGGGTGATCGTTTTTTCAACATTGGCAGCCCTGGTGTTGGCCATTATCACCTTATCGGGGCTTGGGCGCAGTTTTTTACCTGCTTTTAACGAGGGCTCGTTAACGATTTCGGTTATTACCAAACCGGGAACTTCGCTCAACGAGAGTAATAAAATTGGCAACCTGGTGGAAACGGAATTATTGTCGGTTCCTGAAATTACACACACCGCACGAAGAACCGGAAGGGGAGAACTGGATGAACATTCACAGACAGCCAACAGTGCTGAAATTGATGTGAAATTTACACTCGATAAACGGGATCACGAAGCCTTTCTGGAAGATGTTCGGGATAAACTGGCGCATGTTCCGGGCATTGCCTTTACGGTTGGACAGCCACTCGGACACCGTATCGACCATATGCTTTCAGGAACACGTGCAAACATTGCGATCAAGCTATTCGGGACTGATCTGAACCGAATGTTCGCTATCGGAACCCAAGTAAAAGCAGCTATTACGGAAATCGATGGGCTGGTGGATGTAAATGTTGATCAGCAGGTGGAAATTCCACAGATTCAGATACGTCCGAACCGTGATTTACTGGCGGAGTACGGTATTACTTTGGAGCAATTCAATCAGTTTATTGATGTGGCATTTGGCGGCGAAAAACAGGCTGATATTTATGAAGGACAGCGCAGTTTCGACCTGATTCTGCGGTTGAACCAAAACTTTACTGAAAGCATTGATGGAATAAAATCGGCTTTGATTGACACCAGAGAGGGAAAGAAAGTTCCGCTCGAACAAGTCGCCGATGTGGTTTCTGTGTCGGGGCCCAGTTCCATAACACGCGAAAATGTTCAGCGTAAAATAGTGATCTCGGCTAACGTGGCCGGGCGCGATTTAAGAGGCGTGGTAAACGATATTCAAACCAATATTGACCAGGAAGTTGACCTGCCCGAAGGTTACCGGATTGAATACGGCGGGCAGTTTGAAAGCGAAGCAACCGCATCGCGCACCTTACTGCTTACCTCGTTAATTGCGGTGTTGTTGATCTTTTTCCTGCTTTACCAGGAATTTAAGGACTTTAAACTGGCCGGAATTATTCTGCTAAACCTGCCGCTGGCACTGATTGGTGGTGTATTTTCCATCTATTTTACTTCCGGAATCCTGAGTATTCCGGCAATTATTGGGTTTATAACGCTTTTCGGAATTGCTACCCGAAATGGTATTCTGCTGATTTCAAACTATCAAAAACTCGATACCGGAAGCAACTCACTGAAAGAGACCATTATCAAAGGTTCTTCGGATCGTTTAAATGCCATACTTATGACGGCACTCACTGCAGCTTTAGCTTTAATTCCGCTGGCATTAAACGGAGAATTATCCGGAAATGAGATTCAAAGTCCGATGGCAAAAGTGATCCTTGGCGGATTACTGACTTCCACCATGCTGAATATTTTTGTGGTGCCCGTGGTATATTTTGAGTTAAGAAAACGAGGAATCATCAAAAACGAAAAAGAATGAAACGAACAATAATATATTTTCTGGCATTTTTCTGGATAATTGTGGATGCCGGAGCACAAACAAGCATTGAACAGGTACTGCGCGAAGTGGAACAAAACAACACTACGCTGGTGGCTTTAAAACGAAGAGTGGATGCGCAAACAATTGGCAACAAAACCGACCTGTTTTTGCCCAATCCCGAAGTGGAGTTTAATTATTTATTCGGAAGTCCTTCTGCTATTGGTAACCGCACCGATATTAGTGTTACACAAAGTTTTGATTTCCCGACGGTTTACAGCCGCAAAAGCGATCTTTCGGATTTAAAAAACGAACAGGTATTGCTGGAATACGAACGGCAGCAAAAAGATTTGTTTTTACATACCCGGCAGGTTTGTAACCGCTTGATTTATCTGAATGCAATACTGAAAGAATATTCCGGACGAATTGAAAATGCACAACAAATGGTAGAGCTCTTTCAAACAAAATTTGAAAGCGGCGAAGCCAATGTGCTGGATTACAACAAAGCCCGTTTGGGCTTGCTCGATCTGACTAAAAAAGCAGAGTCGCTGCAAGTAAGCCGGGAAGAACAACTGGCCGAATTAACCCGTTTAAACGGAGGAAAGGAGATTGATTTCCGGCTGGCAGAATTTCCGCTCAGCATTATTCCAACTGATTTTGAAAACTGGTATGCACAGGCCGAACAGAACAACCCGGTGCTTGCATGGCTAAAACTCGAAACCGAAGTAAGCCGTAAAAACGAAAAGTTAAATTCGGCACTTGCCTTGCCTAAGTTTCAGGCGGGTTACATGAGTGAAAAAGTGGTGGGTGAGCGTTTTCAGGGACTTACAGTTGGAGTTTCGGTACCTTTGTGGGAGAGCAAAAATAAAGTGAAAGAAGCGCGGGCACAAACAGAAGTTGCCCGGGCGGTGGAACTGGACAACAAACTCAGGTTTTACAATTCGCTGAAAGCTTTACACGCAAAAGCTTTGCAATTGCAAAACAGCCTGAGCGATTATCAAAAAGAGTTGAATGCGTGTAATAACACCAGACTGGCTGCCAGGGCGCTAAAAGCCGGTGAAATTTCGATGATCGATTACATTATGGAATTGTCGGTATATTACGAGAGTTTCAATAATATGATTGACATTCAAAAAGATCTGCATCAAACTCTGGCAGAGTTAAAACAATACGAGTATTAATTTAGAGTCTGTTTAAATTTTATAAATTAAAGGTATTATGAAGTATTTTTTACTAATTCAAGGCGGAATTGACGCGAATAGCACCAGCTATTTAAGGAAATTTCAACGCAGAAGTAGTGA
>JBKEDN010000297.1:0-3149 GCA_047975435.1 Draconibacterium sp.
TGTCGTGTCAAACGTGTTTTATCACGACGTCATGCTGAATTCATTTCAGCATCTTTGCTCAAAATGCAGATTCCGAAATAAATTCGGAATGACGGTACGTCAATTTAAAGTTGACACGACACTAGAGTTCTTTAACGATCTGCTGTACCATGTGTGCCAGGAGTGATTCAAAAAACTTCGTGTCTTCGTGTTTCGTTTTGCAATTTAACAGTTTTACAATTTCGCAATTCATGAAAAAAGAGTGGAAAATATTTTTAACAGCTTTGATGTTTTATTCCCGGGTTCCGGTAGGTAACATTGTTGGTTGGAACGAGGAAATGCTAAACAAAGCTACCCGCTACTTCCCCTTGGTAGGCTGGTTGATTGGTGGATTTGGGGCATTGGTTTTTTGGGGATTTTCCATGTTTTTGCCGGTCTCTTTGGCCGTTTTGCTAAGCATGGTGGCAACAATTCTGTTTACAGGTGCTTTTCACGAAGATGGTTTTGCCGATTTTTGCGATGGTTTTGGTGGCGCATACACACCCGAACGTATTCTCGAAATAATGAAAGACTCACGTATCGGCACTTACGGAACTATTGGTTTGCTGATGATGCTGGGCACAAAATTTCTGGCTTTGTCGCACATTGACCCAATGCGGATTCCTTTTATTTTAATTGCCGGTCATGCGGTAAGTCGTATTTTCCCGGTGTTGTTGATTTATTCATCGGTTTATGCCCGCTTAGATGCAAGCAGTAAAACCAAGCCGGTTGGAAAAGCCGATTCACTTTTTTCGCTTGCAACCGCCTTGATTTTTGGGGCAGCGGCATTTTTTTTTCTGGGCTGGGAAGAAGTTATTGTCATTCTGGCACTACTGCTATTACTAACTTACTTTTTTCGAAAATACATTACCCGAAAACTGGGTGGTTATACCGGCGATGTGCTGGGAGCTTTACAGCAATTGTGTGAAGTATTTTTTTACCTGGCAGTTTTAGCTATCCAATATTACCCATGAAACTTTACGCAATTCGTCATACCAGCGTTGATGTGCTGCCCGGAATTTGTTACGGACAAAGCGATGTAGATGTAGCTGAAACATTTCATAGGGAAAGAAAGGCGGTAAAAGCGGAGCTGCCCGGCCTTCATTTTAATGCCATTTTTAGCAGTCCTTTGCAACGTTGCCGAAAACTTGCCGAATATCTTTTTACGGATCAGAATATTCTTTTTGATAAACGTATAATGGAACTCAATTTTGGCGATTGGGAACTTAAAAGCTGGAATGATATTTATAATTCATCGAAAGGAAAAACCTGGATGGACAATTACCAGAGCTTACCAACGCTAAATGGCGAAGCTTACCCGCAGATGCTTGAACGAATTGCCATGTGGCTGCAGGAGCTGAAAGATAGCGATACCCGAACGGCTGCAGTAATTACACATGCAGGCGTAATTCGCATACTGAAACATTTAATCGAAGGGCAGCCGATGGACGGGTTATTTACCAGATTTAAACCGCCCTACGGAAGTGTTACCATTTTCAACTTCAATGAAACTTATGAGAAATAAAAAACATTACCGCCCGATTATGTTTGTGGGTACTGGTTCGGATGTGGGAAAAAGTGTGATCAATGCCGCTTTTTGCCGCATTTTTAAACAGGATGGTTTACAGCCGGCCCCGTTTAAGGCACAAAATATGTCGCTGAATAGTTTCCCGACTCCCGATGGTTTGGAAATTGGACGCGCGCAGGCGGTGCAGGCCGAAGCTTGTGGAATTCCCTGCCGGGTTGAAATGAACCCCATTCTTTTAAAACCTACCGGATACATGGATTCGCAGGTTGTTTTGAACGGCTTACCCTGGGCAAACAAATCGGCAAAAGCTTATTTTAACGAAACCGACCGCAATTTTCTTTTTAACGAAGCAATGAAAGCTTTTTCAAAACTGGAGGCTGAATTTAACCCGGTGGTGGTGGAAGGTGCGGGTAGTATTTCGGAAATAAACCTGTGGGAAAAAGACATTACCAATATGCGTGTGGCGGTAGAGAAAAATGCAGCTGTTTACCTGATTGCCGATATTGACAAAGGCGGTGTTTTTGGCAGCCTTTACGGAACCATGATGTTACTCCCGGAGAACGAACGAAAACAGGTAAAAGGAATTATCATCAATAAATTCAGGGGCGATATTTCGTTGTTTGAAGACGGTGCACGTAAGCTGGAAGAGCTTTGTGGAGTACCGGTTGTTGGCATTATCCCTTATTTCCACGATATTTATATTGACGATGAAGATTCGGTAGTGGTAGATAAAAAGCGTTTTGCTTCGGTGGAAGGAAAGGTAAATATTGCAGTTGTGCTTTTGCGGCACATGTCGAACTTCACTGATTTTAATTTACTGGAACAGGTACCTGAAATTAACCTGTTTTTTGCTGCCACACCCGAAGACCTTACTCAGGCTGATATGATTATTTTGCCGGGTTCAAAAAATACAATTTCCGATCTTCTGTTTTTGCAAAAGCAGGGAATGGCAACTGCCATTAAAAAGGCACACCAACACGGAAAAGCTGTTTACGGAATTTGCGGAGGTTTTCAGATGATGGGGAAGTGGGTATGCGATCCGCTCCGGATAGAGGGAACCGTGGAAGCTGCGCCGGGACTGGGGATTTTGCCGGTGGAGACAACCATAACCAATCAAAAAGTGACAGAGCAATGTTCTTTCACATTTCAGCGTAAATTAAAAGGGACCGGTTATGAGATTCATATGGGAACAACAGTGGCTGAAAACGAACGTCCGCTTTGCATCATCAACGAGAAAAAGAAAGACGGTTACTATCTGAATGACCTTACCTGGGGTACTTATATTCATGGCATTTTCGATAATAATGAGGTCATTAACAGTGTGTTGGCAGCCGTTGGAAAGAAAATTCCCCCGGAATTTGATTTTAAACGTTTTAAAGAAGATCAGTATAATAAGCTGGCCGGTTTGATCCGCCAAAATGTAGATATGGATTATATTTACAAAAGCATCCGGAACGAGTGATTTGCTGAAATCTAACTGATATTTAGAGTCTGTTTAAATTTTATAAATTAAAGGTATTATGAAGTATTTTTTACTAATTCAAGGCGGAATTGACGCGAATAGCACCAGCTATTTAAGGAAATTTCAACGCAGAAGTAGTGA
>JBKEDN010000085.1:0-4009 GCA_047975435.1 Draconibacterium sp.
CCCAACAGTCAGCCTCGCATTTGAACTGCGTGATAAACTCCTGAAAATCTCTTGGATATTTCTCAATCTCGTTCATGTATCAAAGATAAATCTTTACTTGACTAAAAGGGATAAGCAGTATGATTTATTCGGCGGGAGGTTTCTGGATTATTGTTAAAATTTATAATTTATTTTTCTATTTTTGAAACAAACTAACTCAAAAATCAAAAATTGAAAAGAATGGAAAGTGCTGGCAGTAAGGAGGGAACAAACAATTCTGAAAGTAAATTTAAGCAGGAAATTCATTCAAAAGTTATCCGTGCAGGGAAAAGAACCTATTTCTTTGATGTAAAAAGTACCCGGAGTAACGAGTATTATTTAACCATTACTGAGAGTAAAAAACGTTTTGGAGAGAACGGAAAGTTTAGTTACGAAAAACATAAAATATTTTTGTACAAAGAAGACTTCCATAACTTTATGGAAAGCCTACAGGAAGTTGTGGATTATATTTTTGAAAAGCAGCCGGAAGAAATCACACCTAGTGACACAGTAGAAAATAATGATGGGGAACTTGAGGAAACGGCTGACGTAAAGAGCTACACAAACGTAGAATTTGAAGATATTTAGAAGCGGTTTTTTTGTATTACCCCAGCTCGCTTAATTCCAACCATCGAAACTCTTTCTCGTCGAGGAGAGTTTTTATTTTATCCAGTTCCAGCGACTTTTCGTAAAGTTCGTCGTGTGGAAGTTTGCCTGAATTCATAGCGTTTTCCAGTTCCGATTTTTTCTGTTCCAGTTCCGGAATTTCTTTCTCCAGTTGTTCAAATTCACGTTTCTCGTTGTACGAAAGTTTGCGTTTGCTTTGGCTCTTTTCTTCCGTCTTAGCTTTCGCCTGAGTCTTTTCCTGTGCCTTTGCCTTTACCTGTTCTCTTTCCTGGGCTTCCTCTACCTTGTTTCTGTAAATGGTATAATTCCCCGGAAAGTCATTAACTGTCCCTTCTCCTTCAAAAATAAAAAGGTGATCCACAATTTTGTCCATAAAAAAGCGGTCGTGCGATACAATAACAACACAACCGGCAAAGGCCTGAAGGTATTCTTCCAATACGTTCAGGGTCATTATGTCAAGGTCGTTGGTGGGCTCGTCGAGGATTAGAAAATTAGGATTTTGCATCAGTACTGTGCAAAGGTACAAACGACGCTGCTCGCCACCACTGAGCTTTTCAATATAATTGTATTGTGTTTCGGGCGGAAACAGGAAACGTGTCAGCATTTGTGTCGCACTCATTTTCGAGCCGTCCTCAAAATAAATAAATTCGGCAATTTTCTGCACCGCTTCAATCACTTTCTCGTTTGGGTCAAATGAAATGCCTTCTTGCCGGTAGTAGCCAAACTTTATGGTTGAACCAATTTCTATTTCGCCCGAATCCGGGATGATTGATTGGGTAATAAGATTTAGAAATGTGGATTTTCCGGTTCCGTTTTTTCCGATGATACCCACTTTTTCGAATCGTTGAAATTTGTATGAAAAATCTTCAATAAGTTCTATTCCGGGATACGATTTCGAAATATGGTGAAGCTCTACAATCTTTTTTCCTAGACGAGCTGATTTTACGCTTAGCTCAACTTTATCATCGTGCATTCGCTGCGACGCTGTATCTTGCAGGTCATAAAATGCATTGATACGGTATTTGGCTTTGTGACTTCGTGCCTGCGGCATCCTGCGCATCCACTCAATTTCGGTACGCAAAAGGTTTTTTGCCTTGCTGATGGTAGCCTGCTGAATCTGGATCCGTTCTTCGCGTTTCTCTAAAAAATACGAGTAATTTCCCTGATAACGGTAAATCTGGTTGTCTTCCATTTCGATGATTTCATTACATACACGATCCAGGAAATAGCGGTCGTGCGTAACCATCAGCAATGTCGATTTTGTTTTTTCCAGAAATCCTTCCAGCCATTCAATCATTTCCAGGTCGAGGTGGTTGGTGGGCTCGTCAAGAATCAACAAATCGGGTTGGTTGATCAGTACCTTTGCCAAAGCCAGGCGTTTCTTTTGTCCGCCCGATAATTCAGATACTTTCTTTTCGAGAAAGTTGACTTTTAATTGAGAGAGAATCTGTTTTATTTCTACTTCGATAGACCAGGCATCCAGTTCATCCATTTTCGATGAAACGGCTGCAATTTCTTTCGGGTTATTTTTTGCCAGTGCCAGCTCAAAAGCTTTTATGGCATTGATTTTCTCGTTTTCGGTCTCAAAAATTTCTTCAATAACCGTATGCTGTGGATTAAGATCCGGAATCTGTTCGAAGTAGCCAATACGCACATCGTTTGTAAGAGTAATGGTTCCTTGATCCGGTGTATCTTTCCCGGCCAGTAAATTCAGTAATGTCGATTTCCCTGTGCCGTTTTTGGCAATCAGCGCTACTTTTTGGCCTTCAAATACGGTGAATGATATATTTTCGAAAAGCAAAAGTTCTCCCCAGCGTTTCGATAGGTTTTCTCCCTGTAGATATGGTTTCATGCAAAGTGTTACGATTTATCGTCGGAGTTTTTTGCCGAAGAGTTTTCCATTGCAATTTTTTCTTTCTCAGCAAAAATCATATTCAGAAAATCAGGAATGTTTTGTGCGCTCTCGCTGGTGGGCGAGTTGGTGAGCAGTGCAATGCCTATTTCTTCCTCTTCGCAATAGGCCATTTCTGCTTTGTAGCCCGAAACAAATCCTCCGTGGTAAGCAATCTTTCGCCCTTTGTAATCTACAATTCTCCAGCCAATGGAATATTGTTTCGACTGAACCCCTTTTCCCCAGCTGCGGAAATAAGTACGGCTTAAAGGCGATTTTACCTGCGGGGTAAAAATGGTTTCACGCACTTTTTCTGAAATCACTTTTGATTCAGGATCGGTTAAGTTGGCAAGCAAGTGTCCCAGATCTGAGATGCTCGCATTAACTCCGGCAGCAGGTGCCGTTGTATAATACCGGTCATTAAGCTTCATGGCTTTAAAATGATGGTGTCCCTGGTTGTAATGCGGATAAGCCTTGTTTTGATTTTCCTTAAAAGCTTCGAAACCGGTAGAAGCATCTTTCATCTGAAAAGGCACAAAAACTTTTTCCCGTATCAGCTGATCAAAGCTTTCTTTCGTTTTGGCGGTTGCCACCGGATCGTAAAGGCTGTACATAACATTCTGGTAACCGTATATTTGACCAGGTTCAGCTGTTATTGGGACTTCGGCTAATCGTTCTATGATTTTTTCGAGCGGAACATGGTCTTCCACCATTAAATCGTACGCATGAGGGATTAGTCCTGACGTATGGCTCAACAAATGTCTTACAGTTAGCTCCTGTGTATATTGCTGATCTTTTAAGGAAAATCCGGGAACATAATCAGCAACTTTATCATCGAGTTTTACAATATTTTCGTCGTCCAGAATACCGGCTAAAACACCTGTGATGGATTTTGAAACAGATGCCAAACGGAAAATCGTATTTTCGTTAACAGGGTCTTTGGTGCCAGCCTTTCTTACGCCATAACATCTAATTAAAGCAATGCGGCCTTTGTAGGTAACTACGGCTGCTGCACCAACGGTACCCGACTGTTTTATGTTTTCTGATAAAATGGTATCGAAACGATTGATTGTTGACTGGATTTCAACCACCGGGTTGTAAACAGGAGCAGTTGGTTCTTCCGGTTTTTCAGTTTTAACGTCAACCGGTTGTTTTACAAATGAATATACTGATAATGTAAGAATCAGAAATACTGAAACTATTACCGCGAAATAAATCTTTTTTCTAGCCATCCAACACCTTTTCTTCCGAATTTGAAACAAAAATATAACTTCTGTGACGGAATAAAAGCATTCTGATGAATTTAGAAGTAATTTTTATTCACTATTAAAGTTTAATAACGGGATTCATTTAAAAAAAGAGGCTGTCCAAAAAGTAAAATTGGACAGCCTTTGTTTTTGTTATCCCTTTAAGAATTGTATCTTAAAGGCTGCAATGACAACGAAACCAAACGTACGATTTAAAGCGGTTACT
>JBKEDN010000088.1:0-1578 GCA_047975435.1 Draconibacterium sp.
CAGGTCGGTCCTGAACAGGTTCGATACGACCGTTACAAGTTGGATGGGATTCAATTTCCTCGCCTTTATCGTAATCGCAATAAGAAAATTCAAGAAAATCACGAACTCAAGATGACTTCAATGACTAGGGCGCATTGTGCGCCGTAGGTTGTTAGAACCGTTATTATAGGATAACCTACCTGTTCACTTGGCCGGAAGACACTTCGGGGTTGTCCGTGTATTGTAGGCCTCAAAGGGAAAGCGGAAAGAGTGAATTGTCAAGAATAGAAAAGTCGATTGCTATTTTTTCTGATTGAAAAAATAGTAAAAGGCGGCTTGTTTTTTTACTTCATATCCCGACTCGCAATGGAAAAGAGCCATTATCCGACCTCTTGACACCTGATTTAGCTTTAACCATTTGTAAATTAACACCGTAAAAAATAGCTATATCATCGACATTCGTTTTGCATCGAACACTAAATTGAAATTAGATGGTCAAATTAAAAAAAAGACTTAAGCAAGGTGAGTCGTTACATGGTTGCTGGTTAAATTTGGGAAGCACCTTAACTGCTGAAATTATTGGGAACGTCGGTTTTGATTGGGTTCTCATTGACCTTGAACATGGAAGCGGAAATGAAACCGATGCCTTATTGCAACTTCAGGCCATAAAGTCCACTAATACTGGTGCAATAATAAGGGTTGAAAGTATAGATAAACATCGGATTCAAAAGGCACTCGACATTGGAGCCGAGGGTATTATGGCCCCACAGGCGAGGAATATAAGCGATGTTCAGATTGTTCTTAATGCTGCTTATTATGCTCCTGAGGGAGAAAGAGGGGTGGCTAAACATATAAGAGCCACCGGATTTGGCCATGATTTTAGTATTTACAAAAAACAATGTAAAAAAAATACACTAGTTATAATTCAAATTGAAACCAAGGAAGTCTTACAAGATTTGGATAGCGTTGCTGCTTTGGATGGAGTTGACGTTCTATTTATAGGGCCAGCTGATTTGACAATGTCCTTAGGTATTTTTGGCCAGTACGATCATCCAATATATGAGGACGCGCTAAAGAAAATAATTGTTGCCGCCAACAAAGCTGGTAAAACCGTGGGCATATATTTATTTGACCCTAAAGATTACAGACATTATTTTGATTTGGGCATCAGGTTTTTTGCTTGTGGTTCGGATTCCGATTTTGTGGGACGGGGTGCTAAAGAGATGGCCAACATTTTAAATTCAAATAAAGCTTAATGAGAATGGACTTCTAGCCTAATGGGGGGTGACCAATTAAATGTTACATTTGAGAACTTGTAAGAAATAATCTATAGTACCACTTTCCTAATTTGGGATTTTTTGACATTAGTAACAATGTTTGCCTATGGGCTGTTTTCTTGTCATCTTGTCGAAATTACATGGGGTGGGCGATAGCATTGATCTTCGATTTAGGTTCTTCAGGTGTGAGTTTCCAAAAAGTCTCTAATTTTAACAATTATTAAATGAAAAAAACAGCTAAGCGCCGATCATTGATTTTAGAGGAACTTGATAAAGCCGGACAAGTCAATGTCAACGATTTAAGTGGGATGTTAGGTGTTAG
>JBKEDN010000032.1:0-25127 GCA_047975435.1 Draconibacterium sp.
GGAAAATTGAGATAAAAACCCGGGGATTGAGCCGCAATATTTTTGCGGGCGAATACCATTCTGCGTTTAAAGGACGGGGTATGGCTTTTAGCGAGGTACGCGAATACCAGTTCGGCGACGATGTGCGCAACATCGACTGGAACGTGACTGCCCGCTACAACAAGCCCTACATCAAGGTGTTTGAAGAAGAACGTGAGTTGACGGTGATGCTACTCATCGATGTCAGTGGTTCGCGCGATTTCGGTTCTTTCAAGAAATTCAAAAAGAACGTGATTACCGAAATCTCCGCTATCCTTTCGTTTTCTGCCATTCAAAACAACGATAAAATCGGGGTGATCTTTTTCTCCGACAAAATTGAGAAATTCATTCCGCCGAAAAAAGGGAAAAGCCATATTCTGCGCATCATTCGCGAGTTGATCGATTTTGAACCAGAAGACCGTGGCACCGACATTACCGAAGCCATCCGTTACCTGACCAACGCCATTAAAAAGCGTTGCACCGCCTTTGTAATTTCCGACTTTATGGACGAAAACAAAGAACTGGAAATGGCCTTGTCGATTGCGAACAACAAACACGATGTGGTTGCACTGAAAATTTACGACGAACGTGAAACAGAGTTACCGTCGATTGGAATGATCAAAGTGAAAGATGCTGAAACCGGCCATTATATGTGGGTCGATAGCAGTTCGCGCAGAACACGAAATATGTATTCTGAATGGTGGAGAAAACACAGCGCGCAACTGGACGTGATGTTTAAAAAATGCGGCGTTGACTATGTAACCATCGACACCAACGAAGATTACGTAAAATCATTAATGACCTTGTTTCGAAAACGGGCATTAAAATAGAAGAAATGAACGCAATACGTAAAACAATATTGAAAAGTAATCCGCAGTTCGACAATGCTCGATGTGACCATCAGCCTGAGCGAAGTCGAAGGTGGAGTCGAAGGCTGATTTCATGGACGGGTTTGCTTGTCTTTTTACTTTTCTTTCTGGCAAATGAACAGGTAAATGCACAGCGGATAAAAGCCACTGCCAGTCTCGATTCAACCAATATTTTATTGGGAGACCAGGTAAAACTTTTCCTGCAGGTTGACCATCCCAAAGATATGGCTGTCCAGTTTCCGCAAGTTCCGGATACCATTGCCGGATTGATTGAAGTACTGGAGCGTTCGGCCATCGATACTTTTGAGGCCGACAAGGAGGATTACATCAAACAGATACAGTCATATACCATTACCTGTTTCGACAGCGGGAGCTACCGTATTCCACCTTACTGGTTTAAAATTGCCACGGAAGGGCTCAGCGATTCGGTGCCCAGCAACGGTGTTACGCTGAATGTATTTACCATGCAGATTGACACCACTAAGGGGCCCACCGATATAAAAATGCCTTACGACGCTCCACTTACACTAAAAGAGGTAACGCCTTATATTCTTGGGGTTATCCTGATTGGCGCCATTATTTTCTTTCTCCTGTATTCAATAAAAAGGAAGAAGAAAAACCAGCCGATTTTTGCACGGCCGCAAAAGCCTAAAGAACCGGCACATGTGGTGGCACTTCGTGAGCTCGACCGGATAAAGGCGGAGAAAATATGGCAACACGGTAAAACCAAGCAGTATTACAGTGAACTGACCGATATACTGCGCATGTACATCGAGGATCGCTTTGAAATAGGCGCAATGGAAAAAGTTACCGATGAAATACTGGATAGTTTCAGGGCGCAGAAAGGTTTGTTAAGCGATAAACTGATGGGCAACCTGGGGCAAATACTCCAACTGGCCGACCTGGTGAAATTTGCCAAGTATCAGCCGCTGCCCGACGATGACAACCTGGCTCTGGTAAATGCCTACTTTTTTGTGAACGACACCAAAAAGGAAGTGGTAAAAAAGCCGGATGAAAAAGCCAAAGAAGAAGACGACGATAACGTGGAAGAAGTTGAAATAAAATAGAGAAGGATGTTGGAAGGATTGACATTTAAAAACCCGGAACTGTTCCATATTTTGTGGGTGTTGATACCCATGACTGTCTGGTATATTTTCCGGCAAAAGAAGAATACAGCTAGCATCCAGGTTTCAACTACGGCAGCTGTGTTTAAAGCGCCACGAACGATCAGGCACTACCTGCGTCACCTGGTGTATGTTTGTTTTGTGATTGCACTGGCCTTTTTTGTGGTGGTACTTGCCCGGCCGCAATCGTCAAAAAACTGGGAAACGAGTGAAACTGAAGGAATCGACATTGTAATAGCACTCGATATTTCAAGTAGTATGTTGGCACAGGATTTTCAGCCCGATCGGCTGGAAGCGGCCAAAAATGTAGCCATGGAATTTATTTCGGGACGTGAGTATGATCGTATGGGATTGGTAGTATTTGCCGGCGAAGCGTTTACGCAATGTCCGCTGACTACCGATCGTGCAGTGCTGCTTAACCTGTTTAAGGATATACACAGCAATATGATTGAAGACGGGACAGCCATCGGAAACGGACTGGCAACTGCGGTTGCGCGTCTAAAAGACAGCGAAGCAATTAGTCGCGTAGTTATTCTGCTTACCGACGGAGAAAATAACCGCGGAGAAGTGGCGCCGGTTACGGCTGCTGAGATTGCCAAAACATTCGGAATACGTGTTTATACCATTGGCGTGGGAAGTATCGGGACTGCTCCCTATCCATTCCGCGTACAAACATCCTTTGGCGAACAAGTACAACTACGCGATGTGCCGGTAAAAATTGATGAAGAAACCTTGCAAAAGATTTCATCGCTTACCGATGGAAAATATTTCAGGGCCACCGGAAATACAAAACTGGAAGAAGTGTATAAAGAGATAGATGCTTTGGAGAAATCAAAAATCGAAGTGCGCGAATTTAGTCGAAAATCAGAAGAATTTATGCCATTCGCTCTACTGGGCGCTTTGTTTTTGATCCTGAGTTTGTTTTTGAGAATCACAATTTTCAGAACCATCCCATAAATTGATGATAGAGTATGGAAATGTTTAGGTTTGGAAATAGCGAATATTTATGGGGATTGTTACTAATTCCGTTGCTGACCTTGTTTTTTGCCTGGTCGCGAATTGCACGCCGCCGTGCACTTAAAAAATTTGGAAGAAAAGAAATGCTGGAACAGTTGATGCCGTTTAGCTCACGTACCCGGCCTGTGTTCAAGTTTATTGTGCTGATGCTGGCGCTGGCTTTTATTATTACCGGAATTGCACGTCCGCAGTTTGGGTCAAAACTAAAAACGGTAAAACGCGAAGGTGTGGAGCTGATCATTGCGCTCGACGTTTCAAACAGTATGATGGCCGAAGACATTCAGCCCAACCGTCTGGAACGGGCCAAGCGCGCTATCTCACGTTTGGTTGATCGTTTGCAGGATGATAAAATCGGGTTGATTGTATTTGCCGGCGATGCCTACACGCAGCTTCCGATTACGAGCGATTACAATTCAGCCAAATTGTTTTTGAACTCGGTGAACACGCAAATCGTCCCAAAACAGGGAACGGCGATTGGAGCCGCCATCGACCTGGCGCGTCGTTCGTTTACTCCCGGCGACAAAGCCAACAAGGCAATCATTGTTATTACCGATGGTGAAAACCACGAAGACGATGCAGTTTCATCAGCAAAAGCAGCGCTCGAAGAAGGCATTATTGTCCATACCATCGGAATGGGTCTGCCATCGGGCTCCCCTATCCCGGTTTTGAAAAACGGACAAACCGATTACATGAAAGACCGCGACGGGAAAGTGGTGATCACCAAACTGAATGAGCAGATGCTGGAACAAATCTCGGGAGCAGGCGGCGGTATTTACATCCGTGCCAACAATGCACAGGTGGGATTAAATACACTTTTCGATGAGATAAATAAAATGGAGAAACAGGAAATGGAATCGCGTACCTATTCGGAGTACGACGACCAGTTCCAGTATTTCTTTGCGATTGGTTTGTTCCTTTTGTTACTGGAGTTTGTAATACTGGAACGTAAAAACAAATACCTGAAAAACATTCATTTGTTTGGTTCAAAATAAGTGAAGGAATGATTGATTGAGAGACGAAAGAAAGGAGATCAGGAAAATGAGACATACATATTTGATATTATTTTTGTTGTTAATCGCGGGTTCTGTATTTGCACAAAACGAACGCAAATATGTGCGGAACGGCAACAAGCTGTTTATGGAAGCCGTGCAGGATACTTCAAAAATTGATTCCGTTAAATTTAGCAATGCCGAAACCGAATACCGGAAAGCATTGAACAAACGACCGAACGATTTGAAATGGAATTATAACCTGGCAGATGCCATGTACAAACAACAACGTTTTGAGGATGCCGAAGGAAAATTCAGCGAATTAGCGGAGAAAATGGAACAACCAACCGAGCGTGCGTTTGCCAACCACAACCTGGGAAATACACAACTGATGCAAAACAAGCTGGATGAAAGTATTGAATCGTATAAAAAGGCTTTGCGTGAAAATCCGTCGGATCTGGAAACAAAATACAACCTGGCTTATGCGCAAATGTTAAAGAAAAAACAAGAACAGCAGCAACAGCAAAACAAAGATCAAAACAAGGACCAGAACAAGGATCAGAATAAAGACCAAAACAAAGATCAGCAGGATCAAAATAAAGACCAGAATAAGGACAAAAACAAGGACCAGCAAGATCAGAATAAAGATCAGCAGGATCAGAATAAAAATCAGGATCAAAACAAGCAGAACCAGAATAAGGATCAGCAAAACAAAGATCAGCAGCAGCAACAACAACCACAACAGAATAAAATTTCGAAACAGGATGCAGAACAGTTACTACAGGCTTTGCAAAACGACGAACGCAAGATTCAGGATAAAGTAAAAAAAGAAAAGGCCGCTGCCGCCAAACGAGTTAACACAGAGAAAGAGTGGTAAAAAAGAAGGCTGAGGCTGAGACGAAGAACATAAAGAAAATTGCGACTACAGTAAATAAAAAGCACGTAGCTAAAAAATAATAATTTTGTAGGCTTTACAAGATGATGAGGACACTGATAATATATATTTTTCTGGTAAGCATACTAGGAGTTGCCCATGCACAGGACACCCGTTTTACCATGTCGGCTCCAAATGCCGTGGAAAACGGCCAGCAATTCAGACTAAGTTTTACCCTTAACGAACGAGGCGATAAACTTCAGCTCCCTCCCGGGATAACTGATAACTTTCAGTTTCTGATGGGGCCCAGCACCAGCCAATCAACCAGTATTCAGAGTATTAACGGGCGTACAACTACAGAAACAACTTACTCGTACACCTATATTTTCCGGTCAAAACAAGAAGGTACTTTCGAAATAAGGCCTGCTTCTATTGAAGTAAAGGGCAAGGTGATTGAATCGAATTCATTAACGATTCAAGTTGTAAAAGCGCAGTCGCAACCAGTACAGCAACAACAAAGTGGAGGTGGGCAAACACAACAGGGCGCCACACAAAACATCGACCTCGGAAAAGACAATCTTTTTGTACGGGTGGAATTAAGCAAACGAAATGTATATCGGGGTGAACAGATCATTTCAACCGTAAAATTATATGTTGACCCAAATATCCCGATTTATAATTTTGATGAAGTAAACCTGCCAACTTACGAAGGTTTCTATACACAGGATATCGAAATTCCTCAGCAGATTAATTTTACCCGCGAAGTGTATGACAATAAAATATACCAGGTGGGTATCCTGAAGAAAACGATATTATTCCCGCAACAAAACGGCAGCTTGCAGATAAAACCATTCAGCCTGTCGGTACTGGTGCGGCAAAGAGTGAAAGCCCGTAGTTTTTTTGACGACTTTTTTGAACCTTACAAAAACGTAAAAGCACATGTAACCAGCGATCCTGTAACAGTAAATGTGAAGGATCTGCCACCGGCACCAAAAGATTTTATGGGCGGTGTGGGTAATTTCAATATTAGTTCGCAAATCAGCGGAGAGAACGTTACCACCAACGATGCGGTAACACTAACATTAAAAATAAACGGTATTGGAAACATTCGCCTGGTTCGCACACCCGAACTTCAGCTGCCCAGCGACTTTGAAGTTTACGACCCGCGGGCTACCGACAACGTAAAAGCGGGCAGTAACGGTGCATCGGGTACCAAAACCATCGAGTACTTGTTTCAGCCACGTTTCGAGGGAGATTATACCGTTCCATCCATTAAATTTACCTGGTTTAATCCGGCATCCGGAAAATACGAATCGGCGGCAACACCCGAATATGCGCTACACGTGAAAAAAGGAACCGAGGAGCAATCGGCCACTGTGGTCAGTTCGTTACGAAAAGAAGATTTGCAACTGATAGGCAAAGACATCCGCTACATTCAGCAGGGAAATCCGTCGCTACGGGCCAAAGGGGATACTTTCTTCGGAAGTATTTTGTTTTACCTTATTTATGCTGTAAGTGCGTTTCTGTTTGTCATTTTATACATTGTATATCGCAAAAAAGCACGCGAAAACGCCAACATTGCACTGGTGCGTAACAAAAAGGCAAACCGCGTTGCCACAAAACGTTTGAAAGCAGCTGCCGGCTTTATGAAGCAAAATAACAACGAAGCTTTCCACGAAGCAATACTAAAAGCTTTCTGGGGATACCTGAGCGACAAACTGGGAATTCCGGTGGCCGATCTGAACCGGGAAAGTGCCGTTGCCGGATTAATCAATAAAAACGTCGATCAGCAGGTAATCACCGATTTTGAAGATGTGATCGATCAGTGTGAGTTTGCCCGCTATGCGCCGTCAGGAGGTTCAGAAGCACGTCATGAGCTCTACAAAAAAGCAGAAGCAACCATGAGCAGGTTCGAGAAACAAATTAAGAAATAGTGTTTGTTCACCGTTTACAACAAAAGAAATGAAGAAGTTTATTGCTATCATATTATTTGCTCTCCCCCTTTTCCTGAATGCCCGGGAAAATAACACCGAACTGTGGGAGCAAGCCAACAATCATTACACCGCAGAAGAGTATCAGAAAGCAATTGGTGCCTACGAACAAATTCTGGCAAACGGACAGGAATCGGCCAAGTTGTATTTCAACCTGGGGAATGCCTATTACAAAGCCGGCGATGTAAACAAAGCCATTCTGAATTACGAGCGTGCAAAAAAACTGGCTCCGCAGGACGAAGACATTGCATTTAACCTGCAAATTGCCAACCAGTTTGTGGTCACTAAAATCGAAGAATTACCAAAACCGTTCTTTCTGCGCTGGAAAACATCGATCATCAACAAATACCCAACCGATACCTGGGCGGCCATTAGTGTTGGCTCCTTTATACTTTTTCTTTTGCTGCTCGGCTTGTTTTTGTTTAGCAAGAACTCAAGCGCCAAACGTTTTGCTTTTTGGTTTGGAATTTTGGCTGTTGTGTTTTCAGGCTTTGCTTTTTCGTGGGCAGCGCACCAAAAAGCAGTTATTAATAAACACAACCAGGCCATTGTATTTTGCCCGCGGGTAACGGTTAAAAGCTCACCTTCGGCAACCGGAACCGATTTGTTTCTGATTTACGAAGGAGTTAAAATTGATGTAACCGACAGTCTTGACCACTGGAGAGAAATTAAACTGGCTGATGGGAACAAAGGCTGGTTGCCTGATTCTTGTATTGTAACCATTTAATTTATAGAATTTACAGCATAAATTCACTTGTGCTCCATGTTACTGTTTGTTTTAAAATGTGCGGATCATTTCAAAACAAACTATTCAAGATTTTTTAACGCGCGTTAACGTTGTTTTACACTTTTCAAATTAAATTGTAAATAAATTTGTACCACTTCAAAAGATAATTATTACGTTCAGTAGTGGATTTAATAAAGAGGTTTTGAATGGAAAAAATGATTTTAATATTTCTTGCATTAAGCTTCCTGCTGGCACCGGAAACCAAAAACGGTACTAAAAATCAGGGAAACAGCTCAGCGATCCACATTGGTATCGACACAGGTCATTTTTTCTCTGAGAACATTGATACTCCTACTTTCAGAACCGATGAATACGACAATCAGGACATTGAACATACAGAAAGGCTGATAAACAGCAATACAGAAAGCCCAAAAAGTAAATTACAAGAAACGCGTTCTTTTATTGTATCAAGAACGATGTTTCACCCGCTGATTTACGATCTTCCTCCTCCACACAGTCACTGTTAATCCGGTTTATTTTCTCCCTTCACTCCATTATTGTTAACAACAAATTGCAATTTATTAAGGCAGTAATACAGATTGCTTGTAAACAGTTAGAAGCCATCAAATAAATATTATTGAATCGATAAATGTGCAAAAAAAAAATCAGTGACATGAACAAATTATTACTTCTCAAAACCTTTGTGGCAAGCACTTTTATGGTATTGTTTTCGTTCAGCCAAACCAATGCACAAACCGACAGTTTGGTGCTTTACACCCCCTATACAAAAGTTTCTGTATCTCCCGGAAATTCAGTTAGCTATTCCATTGAAGTAATCAACAAGGGATCAAAAATCAGTAACGAAAACATTTTTGTTTCTAACATTCCCGGCCCGTGGGATCACAGCATTACAGCCGGAGGTTACAACATCGACAAACTGGCAACTTTACCGGGAGAAAAGAAAACACTGACCCTGAAAGTAGAAGTTCCGTACCAGGTCCGAAAAGGGAATTACACTTTTTATGCAAAAGCTGGCGATATTTCCTTGCCGTTAACAATTAACGTTTCGTCGGCCGGATCGAGCGTTACCGAATTTACCTGCGACCAAAAAAATATGGAAGGAACCTCCAGTTCGTCTTTTACGTTTAACACCACCTTAAAAAACAAAACGGCAACCAGCCAGCAATATGCACTGATGGCTGATGCACCGCGTGGCTGGAGTGTAATTATAAAACCCAACTACAAACAGGCAACTTCCACCGAAGTGGAAGCCAACGGGACCAAAAGCATCAGCTACGAAATTAAACCGTCGCCCTCGGTAAAAGCAGGTACCTACAAAATACCGGTAAAGGCGGTTTCGGGTTCCACCTCGGCCAATCTGGAATTTGAAGTGGTAATTACCGGTACCTACGAAATGAGTTTGAGCACACCGTCGGGCTTACTGAGTGCACACGTTACCGCAGGGTCCGAAAAGAAAATAGAACTTACCATCCATAACGGCGGCACCACCGATCTGAAAAACGTGGAATTAAAGGCTTCCAAACCCAAAGACTGGAACGTGACTTTTGAACCTGGTAAAATTGCCCAAATCGGACCGGGACAAATTGAAACGGTTTATGCAACCATTACCGCAGCTAAAAAAGCAATTCCGGGCGACTATGTAACAAAGATCGAAGCCAAAACACCCGAAGTAAATTCTGCCGAATCTTTCCGGATTTCCGTAAGAACGCCAATCACCGTTGGATTAGTCGGAATTGTAATTATTGTACTGGTATTGCTTGGTATAGTTTTTCTATTCAAAAAATATGGAAGGAGGTAAGCCGTGGCCGAACCAATTATCCAATTACAAAACATAAGTAAAAAGTACGGCGATTTTACCGCTGTAAACGATCTCAGCCTAAGTATCGAAAAAGGTGAAATATTTGGATTGCTCGGGCCAAATGGTTCCGGAAAATCTACTACTATTCTGATGATGCTTGGACTTACCGAGCCAAATTACGGCGAAGTAAAGGTGTGTGGAATCAATTCAACCAGCCATCCTATTGAAGTAAAAAAGAGAGTAGGTTACCTGGCTGAAGACATTGGTTTTTATGATGACCAGACAGCACTTGAAAACCTGGTTTATTCTGCCATGTTAAACGGAATTCCAAGAAAAGAAGCAAGTAAAAAAGCCGAAGAGTTGATTGAGCGCGTGGGATTAAGCAGTGTACTGAACAAAAAAACCGGGAAATTCTCAAAAGGAATGCGCCAACGCTTGGGGCTGGCCGATGTGCTGATCAAAGATCCGGAAGTTATTATTTTGGATGAACCCACTTCCGGGATCGATCCCAAAGGCGTGCAGGATTTTCTGAAATTGGTAGTTGAACTTAGAAATGAACACGGAATCAGTATTCTGTTTTCATCACATGATTTGCAGCACGTACAACAGGTTTGCGACCGCATTGGCATTTTTCTGGAAGGAAAACTAATGGTTGTAGGAGACATTCATTCCTTATCTGCCAAACTGCTGACCGAAGGAAGATACCAAATAGAACTGGGAGCCGACAACACTCGCGATGCCGGTAAAAAACTTACACTCTCCTGGTTCCAAAACCTGGCGGAAAGCATGAACGAAATTGATTCGGTAAGCGAAGAAAACGGTTTGTTTAAAGTGCTCTCCTCTGAAGATATTTCACTGGTGCTTTCAAAAAAAATTATGGAAGAAGGTTACAACCTGAATTTTCTGAATAAAAAGGAATTTGGGATTGAAGCTATTTACAATCATTTTATGGAAGGAGAAACAAATTATGCAAACTAACTATTCAATCGTCCGTCCGTTTTGGGTGATCGTAAACAAAGAAATTTCGGATACAATTAAAAGCTGGCGGTTTATTATTATGCTGGGTATTGTATTGCTTACCTGCACCGCATCGCTGTACACGGCTTTTTCAGGTTTTGCATCCAATAACGCAGCAAACAACCCCGAAGAATCTTTTTTCTTTCTGAAACTGTTTACAATTTCAGACGGAACAATACCGCCATTTATTGTATTTATTGGCTTTTTGGGGCCATTGCTCGGGATCAGCATGGGCTTTGATGCAATTAACTCGGAACAAAACAAAGGCACGCTGAGCCGGGTGTTATCACAACCCATTTACCGCGATTATGTGCTGAATGCCAAATTTCTGGCCTCACTTATTGTATTGAGTATTCTGTTTTTTGTGCTTAATCTGCTGGTTTTAGGATTTGGTTTGATCATTATTGGCATTCCGCCCACAGGCGAAGAAGTTTTCAGAATATTAATGTTCTCCGTTGTAAGTATTGTATATGTAGCCTTTTGGTTAAACCTGTCCATCCTGTTTTCGGTCAGGTTTCGGCAGGCAACAACTTCGGCACTGGCCGGTATTTCCATCTGGTTATTCTTTAGTATATTTTACAATATGATTGTAAACGTAATTGCCAAGGGGATTTCTCCGACACACGTGGTTAGTGAAAACCAGCTGGTTTCGCTTCAGAAGTTGGTGCAAAACATTATGCGAATCAACCCGGGGCAATTGTTTGACGATGCAACCACTACCCTGCTTGTACCCAGTGTACGAAGTCTTGGTCCGCTTACCATGGAACAAATGAGTGGCGCCATCCCAAGCCCGCTGCCATTGGGGCAAAGTATAATGTTGGTATGGCCACAGGTTACCGCACTACTGGCAGGTACACTTGTTTTCTTTGGCCTCGCTTATGTTTTGTTTATGCGCCGCGAAATACGTTCAAGATAAAGTCACTGATTCTAATACGCCTGACGAATCATTCACCTCATTCAGTAAAGGCTGTCGGAAACCCGGCAGCCTTTCTTTTTGCAGCCCACAAATTTAAATAATGTTTGACTTCGAAAAAAGCAAGGAATTTACTATATTAAAACACTTTAAATGCTGAACAGACAGCTAAAATAAAAAGCCGAAAAGAACTGTGACCAACATTACAAACCATTGTTTACAAAATGGCTTAATTTAAAGGATCAGTCAATCGATTTAACTAAAATATTATAGTAAAATTCTATTAGCTTTTCATCAACATTTAAAGCGTATTGTTGTTAAGAAATTGCGATAGAATAATTCAAGGAAACATTCAAAAAAACTAAATATCTTATGTTTGATTCAGACCTTATCAAAAAAATTTACTCCGAGTTGCCTGAAAGAGTTCAGAAAGCGAAAAAACTTTTAAATCGCCCGATGACCTATGCCGAAAAGATTTTATATGCACATCTTTTTGAAACTCAGGAACTGGAAGCCTTTAAGAGAGGTACAGATTACGTTGACTTTGCCCCCGACAGAGTGGCAATGCAGGATGCTACGGCACAAATGGCGCTACTCCAATTTATTAACTCCGGGAAGAAAAGAACAGCAGTACCTTCTACCGTTCACTGCGACCACCTTATTCAGGCGCAGGTTGAGGGGAAGACCGACCTTTCGGTAGCCAAAGATGCCAACAAGGAGGTTTTTGATTTTCTGGAATCGGTATCCAACAAATATGGAATTGGATTCTGGAAACCGGGTGCAGGTATTATCCACCAGGTAGTGCTGGAGAATTATGCTTTCCCTGGTGGAATGATGATCGGGACCGACTCGCACACTGTTAATGCAGGTGGACTTGGCATGGTTGCGATTGGAGTTGGCGGAGCCGATGCTGTAGATGTAATGGCCGGAATGGCATGGGAATTAAAAATGCCTAAAATGATCGGTGTAAAACTTACCGGTAAACTGAGCGGCTGGACATCACCAAAAGACATTATATTAAAGGTAGCCGGAATTCTTACTGTAAAAGGAGGAACCGGTGCTATTATTGAATATTTCGGAGAAGGCGCCAAATCGCTTTCAGCAACCGGAAAAGGGACCATTTGTAACATGGGGGCCGAAGTGGGTGCTACCACCAGCATTTTTGCTTACGACGAAAGCATGGAGCGCTATCTGAAAGCAACCGGCAGATCGGAAGTGGCAGAAATTGCCAACCAGATGAAAGATGTTCTGGATGCCGACCCGGAAGTATATGCAAATCCTTCCAACTATTACGATGAACTGATCGAGATCAATCTTTCTGAATTGACTCCGCATTTAAACGGGCCATTCACTCCCGACCGTGCCACACCGGTTTCTGAAATGAAAAAAGTGGCAGGAGAAAACGGCTGGCCTTTAGAAGTTTCGGTAGGTTTGATCGGAAGTTGTACCAACTCGTCGTACGAAGATATTTCAAGAGCAGCATCAATTGCCAAACAAGCCGAAGAAAAAGGCTTGATCACAAAAGCAGAGTTTACGATCACTCCCGGATCGGAGCAGGTTCGTTTTACTATTGAACGCGACGGATTTATTGACACCTTTGAAAAAATTGGCGGGAAAGTATTTGCCAACGCCTGTGGACCGTGTATCGGACAATGGGCGCGCGAAGGAGCCGACAAACAGGAAAAGAATACCATCGTTCACTCCTTTAACCGTAACTTCTCGAAACGTGCCGATGGCAATCCCAATACGCATGCTTTTGTTACCTCGCCCGAAATGGTGACAGCGCTGGCCATTGCCGGCCGTCTTGATTTTAATCCGCAAACCGATACACTGGTGAACAAGAACGGAGAAAAAGTAAAACTGGACGAACCCACCGGTTTTGAACTTCCGCCTAAAGGTTTTGATGTGGCAGACCCTGGATTTCAGGCTCCGGCAGCTGACGGTTCAGGCGTGGTGGTAAACGTAGCCCCCGATTCAAATCGTTTGCAGCTACTGTCGCCTTTCGAAGCGTGGGATGGAAAAAACATCACAGGTGCTAAATTATTGATTAAAGCATTTGGAAAATGTACCACCGATCATATTTCAATGGCAGGACCATGGCTGCGTTACCGCGGGCACCTCGATAATATTTCAAACAATATGCTGATTGGCGGTGTAAACGCGTTCAACAATGAAACCAACAAGGTAAAAAATCAACTTACCGGAGTTTACGAAGAAGTTCCGAAAGTTCAACGTCAGTATAAAGCTGCGGGTATTCCTACAGTGGTTGTTGGCGACCAAAACTATGGTGAAGGATCATCGCGCGAACATGCCGCAATGGAGCCGCGCCACCTGGGTGTTCGCGCAGTAATCGTAAAATCTTTTGCCCGTATTCATGAAACCAACCTGAAGAAACAGGGAATGTTGGGGTTGACCTTCGATAATGAGAACGATTACGATTTGATTCAGGAAGACGACACTTTCAACTTTGTTGACCTGGTTGATTTTGCACCCGGAAAACAACTCACACTGGAAGTGGTTCATGCCGATGGTTCAAAAGACATGATTAAACTGAATCACACCTATAATCAGCAACAAATTGAATGGTTTAAAGCAGGATCGGCGCTAAACCTGATTAAGCAACAAAACGCATAAAAATTTCTTGCGAAGTTGCAAAGCCACAAAGTTTTACCCTTTGCAGCTTTGCGGCTCTGCGAGAAGTTCAAAAATTAAATAACCAGTAAATTCAAAAGAAACATGCAAAAGATCAAGGTTCAAAACCCGGTAGTAGAACTCGATGGAGATGAAATGACCAGAGTTATTTGGGATTTCATTAAACAAAAATTAATACTTCCTTATCTCGATATTGATTTAAAATATTATGATTTGGGAATGGAAAGTCGTGATGCTACCGACGACCAAATTACTGTGGATGCTGCAAACGCCATCAAAAAATACGGTGTAGGAGTAAAATGTGCCACCATTACACCGGATGAAGCCCGCGTGGAAGAATTCGGATTAAAACATATGTGGAGATCGCCCAACGGCACCATTCGTAACATACTTGGTGGAACAGTTTTTCGTGAACCTATTATGATCTCTAATATTCCACGTTTGGTGCCGGGATGGAAACAACCCATTTGCATCGGGCGTCATGCTTTTGGCGACCAATATAAAGCAACCGATTTTGTAACAAAAGGAAGAGGTAAACTGACCATCACCTTTACACCGGAAGACGGAGGAGAAACAGTTTCGCACGAAGTATATGATTTTGACGGAGACGGGGTAGCAATGGCCATGTACAATACCGACGAATCGATTACGGGATTTGCCCGCTCGTGTATGAACCAGGCGCTGGACAAAGGTTGGCCGCTGTACATGTCAACAAAAAACACCATTCTGAAAAAATACGACGGACGTTTCAAAGATATTTTCCAAAAAATTTACGAAGAAGAATTCAAAGAGAAATTTGCTGCTGCCGGAATTACTTACGAGCATCGTTTAATTGATGATATGGTGGCCGCCGCTTTAAAGTGGGAAGGTGGCTTTGTGTGGGCCTGTAAAAATTACGACGGTGATGTACAAAGCGATACAGTTGCCCAGGGATTTGGCTCGCTCGGCTTAATGACTTCGACCTTGATTACTCCCGATGGAAAAACCATGGAGGCCGAAGCAGCTCACGGAACGGTTACCCGCCATTACCGTCAGCACCAGCAGGGAAAACCAACTTCTACCAACCCCATTGCATCGATTTTTGCATGGACCCGTGGTTTGGCTTTTCGCGGTAAACTGGATGAGAACCAGGCATTGATTGATTTTGCAAATGCTTTGGAAGAAGTTTGTATTGAAACAGTAGAATCCGGAAAAATGACCAAAGATCTGGCATTGATTGTTCACGGTGCTGAGTTAAAAACAGAAGATTACCTGACCACCGAACAATTCCTGGAAGCTTTGGATGAAAATCTTCAGGCTAAATTGAATTAAATGAACATGCACGCGAATTGCTAACAATATATAAATCTGTGCTTTTCTGTGTAATCTGCGTGAAAAAGTAAAAAAGAAATGAAATGACAAATAAAACCAAAATAGTCAACGGAAAACTTTCGGTACCGGATCAGCCGGTAATTCCATTTATTGAAGGAGACGGAATTGGCAAAGACATTACAGGCCCGTCGCAACGGGTACTGAATGCAGCTGTTACCAAGGCCTATGGTGATGAGAAAAGATTGATTTGGAAAGAGGTACTGGCCGGAGAAAAAGCATACAAACAAACCGGGAATTATCTTCCGCAGGAAACGTTGGATGCGTTTAAGGAACACCTGGTAGGTATTAAAGGGCCACTGCAAACACCTGTTGGTGAAGGCATCCGTTCGTTGAACGTTGCATTACGACAAACACTGGATTTGTATGTATGTGTCCGCCCGGTACGCTGGTTCAAAGGAGTCCCCTCTCCCATCCGCTATCCTTCGATGGTTGATATGCACATTTTCCGTGAAAATACCGAAGATATTTATGCCGGAATTGAATACATGACAGGAGATGAAAAGAATAAAAAATTCCGCGATTTCCTGATCAACGAAATGGGGGTGGACAAAATCCGGTTTCCTGAAAGTTCTTCTTTTGGCGTAAAACCCATTTCAAAAGACGGTTCGGTACGATTGACCAGAGCAGCTATTGAATACGCGATTCAGCGCAAGTTACCTTCCGTAACAATTGTTCACAAAGGGAACATTATGAAATTTACGGAAGGAGCATTCAAAAACTGGAGTTACGACCTGGCTGAAACAGAATTTAAGTTGCAAACCTTTACCTGGCGTCAGTACGAAAAGATAAAAATAGAGAAAGGCCAGCTGGATGCAGACAAGGCTCTGGATGAAGCAAAAAAGGACGGCAAAGTGATTGTAAAAGATTGTATAACAGACGCTTTTTTACAGGAATCGCTGCTACATCCGTGGGACCATTCGGTGATTGCAACCATGAACCTGAACGGCGACTATGTTTCAGACCAGTTGGCAGCAATGGTTGGCGGGATCGGAATTTCTCCCGGGGCCAACATTAACTACCAAAGTGGTTATGCCATTTTTGAAGCTACACACGGAACCGCCCCTAATATTGCCGGAACAGGAAAAGCCAACCCCGGATCACTTATTCTTTCGGGTGTAATGATGTTAGAATACCTTGGCTGGGATGAAGCAGCAGAACATGTTTACGATGCACTGGAGCATGTGTTTGCCAAACGAAAAGTAACATCCGACCTGCATTCTCAAATGGAAGGAGCAACACTGCTGACAACCTCAGAGTTTGCAGACGAGATTATAAAGAATATGCATTGATCAATATATAATCAAACAAAATATAATAAACAGATGGAATATATTAAGTACAGATTTTATCAGAAGGCAAATAAATGCGCTCAGGAATTTCAACGCCTGAAAAGAGACCATGCCGATGTTGTTTTAGGTGAAGTTACACTCGGACAAGTACTCACCGGAATGAAAGGTATCCCTTTACTGGTTACCGACACTTCAAAATTGGATCCAGAAGAAGGCATCCGTTTTAAAGGGTATTCAATTCCTGAATTACAGGAGAAACTTCCGAAAATCAATCCGGACGGGGAACCAATTCCCGAAGGATTGCTTTATTTAATGCTGATTGGAGAAATTCCTTCGCAGGAAGATGCCTTAAATCTATCAAGAGATTTGGCAACACGGGCACATGTACCACAACACACGTTTGACGTGCTTGATGCCATGCCCAAAAACTCGAAACCAATGACACAGTTTAGTGCTGCTATTCTGTCGATGGCCACGGAATCTACTTTCCAGAAAGCTTATCGGGCGGGAGTAAATAAAAAGTATTTCTGGGATGCTACCTACGAGGATGTAATGAACCTTATTGCCCGTTTGCCACGTATTGCTGCTTACATTTACCGGCGCCAGTTTTTTAATAACGACCACATTGACCCCAATCCCCGCCTCGACTGGGCAGGAAACCTGGCTCATATGATGGGCTACGACTCAGAAGATGTACGTCGTTTGTTCCGCTTGTATATGATTATCCATGCCGACCACGAAGGTGGAAACGTATCGGCACATACCGCACACCTTGTTGGCTCAGCATTAAGTAATCCTTACTATGCCTATGCTGCTGCAATGACAGGTTTGGCCGGCCCGCTGCACGGATTGGCAAACCAGGATGTTATATTCTGGATATTTGACATGATTGAACAATTGGAAACGGACACTCCAACCGACGAACAGGTTGCAGAATACTGTAAAAACACCCTAGAAGGCGGACGGGTAATCCCCGGATACGGACATGCTGTTCTAAGAAAAACGGATCCACGTTTTACTGCACAGGAAAAATTTGCCAATAAGTACGTAAAAGACGATAAGATGGTGAACCTCGTTAATCAGTTGTACCGGGTGGTTCCGCCAATTTTAGGATCGGTTGGAAAAATCAAAAATCCCTGGCCGAATGTTGATGCATACAGCGGAGCATTATTGTATCATTATGGAATCAAAGAATATACATTCTATACGGTAATGTTTGGTGTTTCGCGTGCACTTGGAGTACTTGCCTCGCTGGTTAACGATCGTATTTACGGTATGCCAATCGAGCGTCCGACTTCTTATCCGCTTAGCTGGTTCAAAGAACAGGCTGAAGGAAAGAAATCAGACTGCTAAAAAATATTTCAAGCATAAAAAAGCCGGCTATACGCCGGTTTTTTTGTACCCATATATTTCATTCCGAATTAGAAAATACGAAAGGCTGCTCATTAGCAGCCTTTTATAAAATCTAAACCAAACCTAAGAACAACCAGCTTATGGATACCGGTTTGTAGTATATTAATCTTTTGTAACTGAACCAAGCCCTTCGATGTTTTGAATAACGCGCGGCTCTCCTTTGTAACGGATTTTACCAACGCCTTCAATGCTCGCATTGAGTGTTTCGGTGGCATAAACGCTTCCCGTTCCAACGCCTTCAATTTCGAAATCAGCATGTTTAACTTTTAATTCATCAGCACGAACATGCCCTGCACCGGAAAGCTGAACCGACAATTTTTGAGCTACCCCATTCAAATCGATTACTACCCCGCCTTCGCCAATTACTTTCACATCTTCAGCCTTCATTCGGAAATCCACTTTGGCTCCTCCCTGAACATGCAACAGGAAATCGTCCAAATCAAGATAACCTTCGGAATATACATTCAACCCGCCTTCCATTTTTAGTTCACGCAGTTTATTGAATGTGATGTACAGGCGAATTCTTTCATACGGAAGATAATCGCGGGTAACGCCAATACGAAGTTCATCTCCGTGGCTGTCAACTTCAATTTTATCCAGAACATCTTCATCTCGTGTTTTTATCGTCAACCCCGGGAACTCTCCCTGAATGAGGTGTACTTTAAAACCACCTTTCAAATATACTTTCGAGAAATCTTTTATCGGGTATTCTTTCGAAGTCCAGTCATCATCGTCTTGAGCTTGCACTAACACAGAAAAAAGTAACAGGGAAATAAAGATGGACAATGAAATTTTCATAGTATAAATTATTACGACAATAAAACTAATTTATTGAATGCGTAAATACACTGTTAATTCGACGAAGTATTGAAAATGACGGACGAATGAAAGAATGCTACGGAAGAAATAAAATCAGTTCCTTTCCGGCTGTCTCATAAAAATAAGAAAAGTAAGACCGTAAGTTACCAGCAGAAAGAGCGTACCCACAATAAAGAAATCAAAAATACTTTGTGTGGTATTCAGCAAAAGCCTGTAAAAAATATATGCAGTGCCAATAACGTCAGAAGCCAAAAGTGCAAATACGAAACTTTTGTGATAACTTTTGTAGAGCCTGGCAGAACAGAAAATCCATGTTAAGCCAAATACCAAAATCAGTCCCTTCTCCAATTCTACTCCACGGTTCATTTCTACTATTCCGAAAACCAGTGGAATTAAACCAACAATCACAAGACTTCTCGCTATACTTTTTCGGATCTTCTCTCTTGTGTTACGGTTACTAATCGGTGGAAACCAAGAAAAAGAGAGTTCTTCAACCTTAAACTCGTCAGAATACAAATCTTCTTCCGAGTGAATAATTCCCCTTTTAATTGCTTCCTCAATGGCAAGGCTGGCAGCCTCCGGAGTGTAATAAGTTCTCTTCTTCAGAACCTGAATAATTTCCTCATTGCTATACTCCGGCATAAATTGTCGAAAATCAGTCTCTGTCTTTTTTGATTTTCCGCGTAATATTTTAAAACTTTGAATCACGTATTTTTCGTTAAAGCAACAATTAAAAACAAACATCAAAAATAAAATTCATGTACAACTTTGAATACAAAAATCCGGTAAAAATTATTTTTGGGAAAGGCACCATTCCGAATGTTGTGAATGAAATTCCTGTAAACAAAAAGATTCTGATGACTTATGGAGGTGGAAGCATCAAACGCACCGGAGTTTACGACCAGGTAAAAAGCGCGTTGAAAGGATTTGATTTGCTCGAATTTGGAGGAATAGAAGCCAACCCTCATTACGAAACCTGCATGAAAGCTGTTGAACTGGTTAAAAATGAAGAGGTCGGTTTTATACTGGCAGTAGGCGGAGGATCGGTGCTCGACACCACCAAGTTTATAGCTGCCGCAGCGCTTTACACAGAAAATGATCCGTGGGATATTCTTGCAAAAGGGGCCGAAATTAAAGCTGCTCTTCCTTTGGGCTCTGTCCTTACGCTTCCGGCCACAGGTTCGGAAATGAATGGGAATGCCGTAATTACGAAGGTAGCAACGCAGGAAAAGAAGTCTTTAGGATCATCACTTGTTATGCCTCAATTCTCAATACTTGACCCGGAATGTGTTTTTACCCTGCCCGACAGACAGGTAGCAAACGGTGTTGTTGATGCCTTTGTACACGTGATGGAACAATACCTGACATTTAATGTAAACACCCCGCTTCAGGATCGTTTGGCTGAAGCCATTCTTACTACGCTTATTGAAGAAGGCCCAAAAGTTATGGCCAACAGAAATGATTACGAGGCGGCAGCCAATTTTATGTGGTGCGCCACCATGGCACTAAACGGATTGATTGCTGTTGGTGTTCCGCAAGATTGGGCAACACACATGATCGGGCACGAACTCACGGCTTTCCATGGCATTGATCACGCACGAACGCTTGCCATTGTTTTACCCGGAATAATGAACTTGAAAAGAAAGAACAAGAAGGATAAGATTATTCAGTATGGAGAACGGATCTGGGGAATTAATGAAGGCACCGACGATGAGAAAATTGACGCGGCTATTGCCAAAACCATTGCCTTCTTTGAATCGATGGGAATACCTACTACCCTGCCCGAATACGATGTTCCGGCTTCAAGCATCGACAGAATAAGCTTGCGTTTTAAAGAAAGCGGATTTAAGTTTGGCGAGAAACAAGATATTGATTATCAAATGGTTGAATTCATCCTAAAAGATCGTCTGTAGTAAATAGGCAATTGATGAGCTTGTCGAAAAAGGAAACAGAAAGTTTATGAAAATACTTTTTCGACAGGCTCTGCTTTTTCAGTGGATCTGAAGATAGTGCTGAATATGTAAGTCAAATTGTTTCATCAAATCCCGCAGCAATTGGTTTCTGACATTAAAATTGATGCTGCCGATAGTACAAACAGGAAGAATTTTTGGTGAAGTACCCGTAACAAAAACGGCATCAAAATTTTTTAAGCCGGCAAGCGAAATTTCTACCTCTTCCACTACTAAACCCAACTCTTGCGCACATTGTATCACTTTTTGGCGCGTAATTCCCAGCAGTACTTTGTCTGAGGGCGGTGTGAACAAACAGTCTTCTTTCACAAAAAATACATTACTACGGCTGCCTTCGGTGATCTTTTCGTTGTGATCGACCAAAAGAACTTCGTAATAGTCATTCTCTGCCATCATTTTATTTGCCCGTTCGCGAACCGTAGTTTGAAAAACCTTGGCATTCGGATGTTCCCGTTCGGCATACAATAGCCCGCATTCAACTCCCTGTATGTATTGCAGTTCTGTGGGATAAGAGTGCGGAATAAAAAAAGCTTTCAGGTTCATTTTACACGAAACCAACACATTACCTTTTGTCCTTTCGTTTTCATGAATCAACTTCTGCAAAAAGTTTTTGATTTCGGCTTTTTGATACCTGATTTTACGCCCTGCAATTTCAGCCGAACGATTAAAACGAGCAAGATGTTCTTCCAGAAATAATGTTTTTCCGTTAACGATACGGATAACTTCATATATTCCACCTTCGTTTTCTGCCGGAATAAATTGATCATTCGGCAGCAGCTCTCCGTTCAGGATAAAATATTTATGAATTGGGAAAAGAGCCATAATCTCGTTTTGTGTAAATTTATTGAATAGTTTTCAAAGCATTTACTATGCAGGCCGAAATTCCGAAACCAATCACTTTTAACCCATATAAGCACCATTTTCGCTTTTTACCAACCATTTTAAAGCACTAAGTAAGGGTTTTCTCAATCTTTCCCCCGTCAAATGTTTATTGAATGGAAAATCCGGAATTCTGAGCCTTTGGGAAATGTTACATAATCAGCCCTGAACCTGCAAAGCATCGATAACTGAGTTTTTGTAACTTCGGCCAATCGGAAGTTCTTTACCGGGTACATCAATACTGTTGGATGTAAAAGCTTCGATACGCGACAGAGAAACAATATAAGATTTGTGAATACGCATAAAACTTGCATCCGGAAGCTTTTCCGCCATGTGGTTCATACTGCATTTGGTAATAATCTTCCGGTTATCGGTATAAATTTGCACATATTCGCTCAGTCCTTCTACGTACAAAATCTCACTTAAAAGTACTTTAACTACCTTTTTATTCTCTTTTACATAAATAAAAGCATCGTTTACAGCTTGTTCTTCCTGGACAGGTTTGGCACTTTGGATGTTCTCCTGGTTGATCTGATAAAATTTATTGATTGATTTAAGAAAGCGCTCGAAGGTGATCGGTTTTAACAAAAAATCGACAACATCGAGGTCAAAGCCATCAATCGCATATTCGCGATAAGCAGTGGTAATAATTACTTTGGGAGAATTTTTCAATGTTTTCAGAAGTTCAATTCCGGTGATTTGCGGCATTTCAATATCCATAAACATCAGGTCAATATTGTGGTTATGAAGTTCCCGAAGTGCTTTCATGGCATCTTCACACTCGGCTACAATTTCAAAATTTTCAAGTTTTTCGATGTGGCTTCGCATCAAATCACGCGCGAGAGGCTCATCATCTACAATGAGGCATTTAGTTTTCATGGTTGTTTACTAGCTTTGTTTTCTGTTTTCTGATGATTTATAAGTAGCTTTTCTTCCTAATTGTTACAGTTGTCAGGCATAAATTTCAAGGCTTATTTCCCTGAAGTTGTCGTCGATGTTCTCAATCAAACGATGTTTTCCCTTAAAACGGTAATTCAATCGTTGTTTTGTAATTTCAATATTGTCGTTTTCATTCAAACCAAAATTATCTTCACTCCACATGGTAAGCGAAAACAACAAGTATTTTGGTTCCGCTTTTATAAGGACTGTTGTTTCAAACAAATTGTTACATTCATACACAACTTTTAGCAGATCGTTGAAGAATGGAAGCAATAAAAGCGGTGGTACAACAAATGGTTTCAGGTTTCCGTTTACCACAAAATTTATTTTTAGCCGGTCGCTTAAAGCAAAGCGGTGAATCTCTATAAATTCCTCTAACATTTTAATTTCAAGCTGTAACGGAATAAGACTTTCTCTTCCTTCAAACAGAAACAGATTTAGAAAACCGGATAATTTTATGATCAAATCGGGAGCTTTTTCCGGTTTTTCATTTGCAACTTTCTCAAGTTCACAAACCAGTGCATAAATCAGTTTGGGTTGTAGTTGGTATTGGTAAATCTCAAGTTCTGTTTTGGTTTTTGAAATTAAGAGTTCTTCTCTTCGTTTCTCTGCCAGATACCACGAACGCCCTACTTTTATTGCCAGAAATACAAATATAACATAGTGATTGCCCAAGCCACTGATGAGAATATTTTTGAAGCTTAAATATCCGGGGGCAAAAGCTTTCGATGGATCAAAAAACTGAAAAACCAGGTAATTGCTTACAAGCAGCTCAAGTACCGAAAATACTAGAAGCAAAACAAAACCAATGAGAATAAAGCGGATGTATTTCTTTTTAAAGAAAAACCCGGGAACCAACCAATAAGCAATTAAATAAGTGTGAATTACAAAAACCGGGAGGGTTACTACATAATACATCAGCCACACAAAATATTCGCGGGCAGGTTGTCCCAAACTCTGAATCAGTACAAACGACACAATCCAGGTGAGCCAGAAAAGGCCATGTAACAATGCTTCTTTTTTATCGATATGTGCTAAAACTGATTTCAAGATTCTTTTTCAATTCCAGTTTTACGTGAAACACGCTGTCTTCACTATTTATATTTAAATTATATCCATCTTTTTGATACAACAAAGTGAGCCGCTTTTCTAGACTTTTTAGTCCATGCACAGCATCGTTGCCTGTTGTATTTCCGGTAGCTGTTTTAGGGAAACTGTTTTCAGTTTGCAATACAATTTTATTGTCATCAGCATTCACCGCTATTTTTATCCAGGGTATTCCGGCATCCAGGCGACTTCCGTGTTTAAAGCAGTTCTCGGTTAGTAAAAACAGCACCATGGGAGGAATACGTACTTTATTCAATTCTCCTTGTGTTTCGAGGCTCACTTTCAGCCGCTTGCCATACCGTAGTTTTTCCAGTTGTATATAGTTTTCAATCAAGGTTATTTCATCAGAAAGTAATACGGAATCTTTTGGGCTTTCGTCGATTATATATTTCAATACCTCTTTAATCCGGAGAATAACCTCTTTTGTTTTTTCTGGGTTCAGCAGCGACAATGCATACAAGTTGTTGATTGTATTAAATAAGAAATGAGGATCGAATTGCGACTGCATTAATTTCTGTTGTGCCTGCCGGCCTTCCTCCTCAAGCTCTTTCCGCAAACGCTCGGCATACAGAAAATCTTTTACATATTTGGCAATGCTCAAAACTGCTACAATAAATGTCATGTCTTTTGCATTCATTACAATAAAACGAAGGCTCATTATTCCCGACTCCGGAACAGCTCCGGGAGAAATGGAGGCATAAAAAATGGTTTCTGACACCAGAAGTTTTAGTGCCGAAAGCGCAATTCCCACCAGTGCAAAAAATAAAATAAAATACAGCACTTTGTGTTTTAGCAAATATTCGGGCACAAGTAAAAAAATGGTTATGTATGCATACGAGAAAAAGAAGAGTGCATTTATCAGGGTAATCTTTAATAAATTTAAATATGATTCGTTCGGATGCTGGCTTAAGAGTACAAACGAAAACAACAACACCATAGAAACAAAGAACAGAAAATGTCTGCTCCCACGATACCATAACCCGTTATTGTACAACAACTTATTCATCAGCGTCGCTATTTCTATCGGTTTTCGGCCGTCTCCATTACATTATATTCAATTTAAAGATAAAAAGTTATTCAAAAACCTATATCAGAAAGTGTATAATCTGCTGCTGATATAAAAAAAACCTGCGCCGGAAAGCGCAGGTTTTTTATTGTGAGAAAACACTCACTGTTCACTATATATTACCCGTTCTTTGTTTACAATTAAAAAGAGGCTGTCCAAAAAGTAAAATTGGACAGCCTTTGTTTTTGTTATCCCTTTAAGAATTGTATCTTAAAGGCTGCAATGACAACGAAACCAAACGTACGATTTAAAGCGGTTACTTCC
>JBKEDN010000096.1:0-5722 GCA_047975435.1 Draconibacterium sp.
CAAACCCCTAAGCCAAAGTCACTCCTAAACCGCTCAAAGTTCTCCGAACATTTTAAAGAAACTTTGAAAGAAAACCACTCCGTCTACAAAAACAAGACGGGGTTGGCCGAATGGTTACGATATGAAAAAGCAAAAAAACGCCCCGGGAAACCCGAGGCGTTTTTTCTTTGCCACAGCAAAACGATTACATCGCTGCTTTACAAGCTTCAATCAATTTTGTAGCATTCGCATTGGTTGCATCCAGTTTTAAGGCTTTTTCAAGTACTTCTACAGCTGCACCAAATTCTTTTTTGGCTTTGTTTACTTCAGCGATATAAGCATCGTCGGCAGTTGACATGCTACCGGCATTTACTTTTGTATTGGCTGCACTTAAAATTTCAGCACCCTTTTTATACAAGTCGTTTCCTTCTGAAACATAAACGTTGGCTAAACCTTTACCGAGTTTATCGTCTTTCGGGAATTTAGCTACACCTTCTTCCAAAGCTGCTTTGTAAGCTGCGTCGTTATTCAGTTTATTAAAGGCAACTGCTTTGTAATACTGAGCTGTTTCGCCTTTGTAATTACCTGCCACCGCAGCAGTAAAGAAATCAGCAGCTTTCTGGTATGCTTTTCCTTTGTAAGCAACAATTCCGGCATTGTACGACAAACTTGCCTTTTCTTCTGGGTTAGCTTCAATTGCTTTTGCATAAGTATCCAAAGCTTCATTGGTCTTATCCAATTTGGCGTATGAACCGGCCATGTATTCATATGCTTTATCAACATTTGCCTCTGCTGCAACAGCTTTCTCCAAATATTGAATTGCTTTCGCATATTTATCCGCGTTATAAGCTGCCAGGCCAATGTTAAAATTAATGGCTTCAGGAACCTGAACATCTCCCAGATTGGCCATTGCCGATTCATATAACTCTAATGCTTTTGCATACTCTTTGGCCTGCAATGCATCATTGGCCTGGTTAATTTTTTCTGCAGCGTCCTGTGCAAACGAAACCACAGCCAGACAAACTGCAAATAATACTACTACTACTTTCTTCATTTTTTCAATTCGTTTAATTATACTGTTTAAAATTTTGACGCGTTTTTTCGATGAGCATCAAAAATAACAAATCTGATTTAAAAACCTAAAAAGCTGGACTTAAGAATCTTGTTATACATCCGGGCAATCTCAAATTAAAACTGCTTTTGTATTAAGACGAAATCCGGCTCTTCATCTCTAATCAGTTAATCTTTAGCTCTTAAGGATTGTATTGATCTGAATTCCAGAAATTCAAAATATTTTGAATTAAATACAGATTATTTTTGGCTTCTTTATTATCCGGGTCCATTTCGAGTACCCGGTTATAAGCATTAATGGCTTTCGACCAATGCTGAAATTTCTGCTCAATACTTCCTTTTACTAAAAAATAGTCCATGCTGTCAAAGGCAGGAATCTGCACAAAAGCTTTATTTGCTTCCAGTGCTTTTTCGTTTTTCAACAACGTTCGGATCCTCTCCAACTGTTCTGTAACTTCCATTTAATCATTCTTTTTTCAATGGTTTTGGCCAATTCCTGTCAGACATTTTATTGTTTTTGCAAATTCCAGACCAAAATTGAATAACAAATCCGAAGCATTGCACATTGCATCATCCAGAGACATGGCTCCGTTCACCAGCGAATAGATACCGTCGAAAGCTTTCGAAGCTTCCTTTTCGGTTTTTCCACCGATTGCAAAAACAGGTTTACCAAACATGTGCGCCATTTTTGCCACAGCAAAAGGCGCTTTGTTATTCAGGGTCTGTACATCTATTTTCCCTTCACCGGTAATTACCACATCTGCCCACTGAATTTCCTCTTTCAGGCGAAGTTGCTCCAGCACAAAATCAGCGCCCGGAACAATCTCTGCATCAAAAAAAGCCATTAAGGGAAGCGAGATTCCTCCCGCTGCTCCTGCTCCTTCCTTCATTCGTATATTTTGTCCGCATATTTTTTCCAGAATATCCGCCCAATGTGTTAGCCCCTTTTCAAGTTCATAAACCATTTCGGGTGTTGCGCCTTTCTGAGGACCAAATACATTAGCTGCACCATTGGTTCCTAACAAAGGATTGTCAACATCGCAAATAATCCTTACTGAAATATCCGGCTTTACCACCGGTTCTTCAATTGCAGCCATTTTATTCAGAATACCGCCATTCGCTTTTAAAAGATTTCTGTTTTTATCCAAAAAACGAAACCCCAATGCTTCGAGCATTCCAACACCTCCGTCAACGGTTGCACTACCACCAATTGCCAGGTAAATTTCGGTGCATCCTTTGCGGATGGCATCGGCAATTAACTCACCTGTTCCGTACGACGATGCTTTTAAAGGATTTAGTGCCGAACGGTTTACCAGTTTCATACCCGAAGCATCGGCCATCTCAATAATCGCTGTTTTTCCGGCCATTGCATATTTTGATTGAATGCGTTCTCCCAGCGGCCCCGTAACATCAAGTGGCACTTCGCCGGCTTTTAAGTGTTTTGCCAGCACCTCTCCGGTATAATCGCCGCCATCAGCTACCGGAACTTTGCATACTTCAAAATCAGGTGATACCTGCACAAATGCTTTCTCCAGAATATCTGCGAAGTCAAAAGCGTTCAGACTTCCTTTCATCGAATTGGGAGCAATTAATATCTTCATGCCTTCTATCTTTTATTTTTCACCTCTTACAACCGAGGTTACGCCTTTTACTTTTTGCAAACGCTGGATCAAAAACTCCAGGTGGTCAACGCTATGTACAAACACCTGCAATTTACCTTCAAAATTACCTTTTTCGGATTCTATATTGATCGACCGCATGTGTGTTCCCACGTCTTTTGAAATAATATGGGAAATTTCGCCAACGATTCCCACTTCATCGGTTCCGGAAACAAGAAGAGTAGTTAAAAACGAGCCTTTGTTCGACTGTTCTCTCCATTTTGCTTTTATTACCCGGTACGGATATCGTTCTTTCATCTGAAGGGCATTCGGGCACCGGTCGCGATGAATCTTGATCCCGTGCTTAATGGTTACAAAGCCAAAAACACGGTCGCCGAACACCGGGTTGCAACATTGAGCCAGTTTGTAATTTACATTGTTCAGATTGTTATCGATCACCAGAAAATCGTCGCCTCCACCATAATTAAGTTCCTTTGACTGTGATTGTGGCAGCAACTCTTCCACCGTTTTTCGTGCTCCCTCCGTATCCTCTTTTTCCGAGAACAAAGCCTTTACTTCCAGCGGATCAATTTTACCGGTGGCAACATCGTAATAAAAATCAACCGCCAGTTTGAAATTGAAATGTTTTAATATTTTCCGAATGGCATCATCACCCAAATCCAGCTTCCAGTTTTTGAATTTCCGAAGCAAAATTTCGCGGCCATGTGCAGCCTGCGTGTTACGGTCTTCGTTTAAACTGGTCCGCACCTTGTTTTTTGCTTTCGATGTCACCAAAAAATCAAGCCAGTCCATCTTGGGTTTTTGGTTGTTCGATGTGTCAATGGATATCTGATCTCCGTTTTTCAGTTTGTATTTTAGCGTTACTTTTTTACCATTCACCAAACCGCCCACGCAGGTATCGCCCAGCCTGGAGTGGATTTCGTAGGCAAAATCAAGTAAAGTAGCTCCTTGTGGCAGCTTTCGTAAATCACCTTTGGGAGTAAAAACAAAAATCTCGTCGCTGTAAACATCTGTTCTGAAATGGTCGATAAAATCCACTACATTTAATCCCGGATTTCCCAGCACATCGCGAATTCCGGTCAGCCACGAATCAATACCCGAAGATTTTCCGCCTTTGTATTTCCAGTGTGCAGCCAAACCTTTTTCAGCTATTTCATCCATTCGTTTCGTACGAATCTGTATTTCAACCCACTTATTGTGTGGCCCCATTACGGTGGTGTGCAACGATTCGTAACCGTTCGATTTTGGAATGGTAATCCAGTCGCGCAAACGGTTTGGATTGGTCTGGTATTCTTCTGTTACAATCGAATATGCCATCCAGCAATCCGTTTTTTCATCTTCAGGAACCGACTCCAGAATAATACGAATGGCAAACAAATCCATTACTTCATCAAACGAAACATTCTTTTTTTTCATTTTGGTATGAATGGAAGAAATGGACTTGGTGCGTGCTTTCATCGAAAACTGAAGGCCTCTTTTTTCCAGTTTCTTTTCAATGGGTTTAACAAACTCCGCCACAAAATTGGCACGTTCATTTTCGGTTTCGCTTAAACGGGTTACCACATAATTGTATTCGTCGGGCTTTTGGTACCGAAGGCTCAAATCAAGCATCTCGGAGTTAATATTGTACAGACCCAGCCTATGCGCCAAAGGTGCGTATAAGTGAAGTGTTTCGCTTACAAGTTTCTCCTGGCGTTCGTCACGGTACAAATCGAGGTTACGCATTACCTGCAAACGATCAGCAATTTTAATCAATATCACCCGGACATCACCCGCCAGCGCCAGCATCAGTTTCCGGTAATTCTCCGAATGCAGGTCGATGGTATCGGTTCCCATGGCATTGATTTTTGCCATGCCATCGAGGATTGAGAAAATATGTTCCCCGAATTTCCCGGTGATTTCTTCCTGCGTTGCTTTTTCCTTTAGCCCGGCATAACGAACATTGTGCAAAAGCCCGGTGATTACGGAGTCGGGTTCCAGGCCAATTTCCATGGCAATAACAGATGCAACTTCCAGCGAATGCCCAAGAATCACTTCTCCGTGCGAAAAACGGTTTTCGCCCAAAATACCGCTAGCAAACTCAAAAGCATTTTCGAGCCGCATCATTGCACCGTCGTCCCAGGTAAGCTGGCAAAACTCCTTTAAATGCTCGTATCTTATTGAAATTTCCTCCTGAATTGTCATCGTTTCATTTTATTAGAAAAATATTGTTTCGGCTTAGTAAGCTGAATGTAAAAAAAAGAGGCTACAAAAATGCAGCCCCTTACTATCTAAAAATTGTTCTTTTCTACTTAGCTGCAGTCGTATCAACAAACTTACGGGAACGCATTTCGCGGTCGAGCATAAAAATACCATTTCCCTGTCCGTCGATAAGCTTAAGTGTATCCAGTATTTCTGTTACGTTGGCTTCCTCTTCTACCTGCTCGTCAACAAACCATTGCAAAAAACTCTGTGCGGCGTGGTCTTTTTGATCCAAAGCTACATCAACAAGATTATCAATTAATGCCGTAACATGTTGTTCGTGCTTTAAGGTTGCTTCGTAAATATCAATAATCCCGCTCCACGTTGTTGGCATTTGATCAATACCTTTTAATACTACTTTTCCGCCACGTTCGTTTACATAGCTGAAAAATTTATTGGCATGTGTTAGTTCTTCCTGGTACTGTACATACATCCAGTTGGCAAAACCGGGTAATCCTTTGTCCTGAAACCAGGCTGACATTGACAAATATAAAAATGCGGAATATTGTTCTGCGTTTATCTGCTCATTCAGAGCGTTCAACATTTTTTCCTTCAACATGATTTTGTTTGTTTTTTTGTTCTGCGTTAAAATTAGAAAAAAGCCGACATATTTTAAAATGAAATTGCAGTATTTGAAGCATTCTTAACGATACCGGAATAATTGGTAACTTCTGTTATTTGCCTGTACAATACTATAGGAAACCTCTAAAAATTAAAAATCTACCAATCAGCCTATTATAATAGTAAATAGTATCTTAGGAGCATATTCTTATACAATGAGGACAAGATACAAAGCAACAGGGACAAACAGT
>JBKEDN010000099.1:0-32058 GCA_047975435.1 Draconibacterium sp.
TAACCAATATTTACTATTGCCACATTTGGGACACACAAATCCATTTGTCCACCGCATCTAAAAAACGTAATCCCAACATTCACCCTCGCATTTGAACTTCGTGATAAACTCCTGAAAATCTATTGGATATTTATCAATCTCGTTCATGTATCAAAGATAAATCTTTACTTGACTAAAAGGGTTAAGCAGTTTCTTTTAATTCAAGAAATTCACTGCCATATAAACAAAACATCACTTTGTCAGAACCAATCTCCAACATCAGCTTGCGGTTGTTAAACGTGTTTTTGTTATGATTGAGATAATATTCATAATCGATAGAATAAACATATTCACAGAAACGCTGCAGCTCTTCAACGGTTAATGTGAGAAACATATTTCCAAACTCCACATGAAATATCTCATTATCGGGACAGAAAGCAATTTTTCCGTTGCCAGTTTTGTTTATTAACTTCATAGGTGTTTCACGGCGTAATAATTCACTTTTGCACTATTGTTACCTTCAACATTATGGAGACCTACTTTGGATAATCCATAATCAAGGAAAACGGGAAAGATGAAAAATCTCTCCCGTATTCCGTATTTATTCGAAAGGGTGCATAAAATTAGGTGCTCCCTGTGTGGTCGCAACATGTTTCACCTCTTCGGTGGTTGGATTATAGGTAAAGAAACCCACTTTGTCGGCCCCGTCCGAACCGTACACAATTAAGCCATCGAACGAGTCAATAAAAACACCGTGTCCGTTGGATACCGGAATGCCTTTGATTTGTTGGATGGTTTTTGCGTTTAGATCGATCAATACCGGCATCGAGTTCCTTGCGGTATAGGGATTGCTGGTGGCTAACTCGGCAATGGCAACATAAGCTGCCAGTTTACCATTGCCAATATATTTACAGTTTAATACCGAAACCGGCTTGTAGGAAGTTCCCCCGATGGTGGTGTTTGAAATTTCCCACGACTTAGATGTGTCGAACTCGGTTTTTCCTGAAGGGATGCACACAAAGCCATTTTGCGGATACGCAGGATTTAAACCAAAATAACCTACACAGGCAATGTAAAGATCGTTTTGCTCGTCTGTAAAAATCATATTTTTCAGCATGGGGCGTGTCGGGAAAAACATTTGGGAGGTGGTTTCAGAAATTACCTTAATTACTTTATCCGTTTCGGTATCAATAACCGCTACATCTGTTTGCCGGTGGTTTTCGTGGGGCATAAAGCTGGCATTTATTTGTCCCAACGGTAAGTAGTACAAACCATCACGGATTAATCCATATCCAGGATCGGGACTTGCGTCTCCATGCGCGTAGGCGGTTAAATCAATTTCGCCGGTTTTTTGCATGGTGGCCGGATTGAGAATTAATACACGTCCCAACATATACATCGGCACATAGGCTTTTGTTTTGTTTACGCCGGTAAGATTCATGGCACCAGAGAAAGCAGGGACCTCTATGGCAAGCGGACTGCTCAAGGTTCCGTTGCTCTGATAACTGTATTTACGAATTTCGTTAATGGCCGCAGTTCCGAATGTAGGAAAAGTAAAAACGTCGTTATCAACAACCGCCAGGGAAGTTGCAAAGTCAAGTTGAATTGCATTGGAGTTGTTTATCTCTCCCGTTAATTCAGGAATCAACTGGAGGTAAGAAGAACCACTGGCACCATCAGGATTCAGTAAAGTTGTTTCTATCAGAATTTTACCTTTGGCTTCGTTGGGTTGCGGGTCTTCTTCATCGCAACTCGTCATTATTAGCCCCATTGCAAAAAATGCCAAAAACTTTAAGTGTCTCATAATCTGTCATTTTAAATTTATATGTTCTTTTGAGTAATTCATTTGTTTATCTTTTTCTGGATAGTAGAGAAATCGTGCGTTTCTGGTGTTCTTCTGTCAGTTTGACGAGAACAGGTACCTGAGTTTCATGCCAAAGCTCCGGCCCGGTAAGGGGCGGTTAAATTCAGAAAGGATCTGGGCATCGGTCAGGTTCTTGATTTTTCCGGATACAAACAGGCGCTGGTTCATAAAGCTGTGTTCAAATCCCACGTCCAGCGTCAGGCTCTGCGGAATGCGCCGTTTTTCGTTAACCGTCACTTCAAAATCGTAATAATACTCTTCGATAAAGGAGGCATCGGTAAAAATCCGGGTATTTTGTCCGTGGCCCCCAAAGAGGTTTTCCTTGTGAAATTCCAGCCCCGCATTGGCCATAAAATAAGGAATATTGGGCATGCGCTTGTCTTTGGTAGGATTGGCAACGGTGCTGTTTTCCTTATATTGCCGGGCATCGCGTAAATCCTGGTAAGTGACATTGGCATAGCCGTAAAGCCAAGGAGTGATATCGGCTTTTATGTCTGCCTCAATTCCGAGCGTGCGCATTTCACCAAAGTTCTGGTATTGTGCACCCAGAAATCCTTTGGTAAAGCGAATCATATCTTCAAGGTACATATAATACAGCCCGAGTTCCAGCTGCAGGTTATGGGCTCCCTTGCCCATGCGGTCGTACAACAAACCCAGGTTAAAGTTGGTATTGCGTTCGGGAAGCAGGTTCTCTGATGGGGTAATCGAATAGCCATCGCCAAGCAGTTCGGTTTCCGACGGGATGCGCACGTCGTAGCCGGCAGATAGTTTTCCCAGAAAGTCGGGCAGGAACCGGTAACGCAGGGCATTGCTGATACCGATGTCTCCCTGATCCAATGCAATGTCTTCTGCTTGTCCTATTCCGTAGATACTTGTGCTTTTTGTTTTCATTGTGTAGAGATAGTAGCGGGTGGTGAACGAGTTCAGAAGCTTGTCGTTTCCCGAACGGAAATCATAAGTTACACCGGCTACCCAGCTCCTCATTTCAGAGTCGAACACTGTTTCTTTTTCCAGGCTGAGTTTCCGTAATTCATTTTCGGGTTTGCCATTGGCTAAATTGAAAACCGAGTTAAAATTAAGCGAATGCTGCTCGTTGACCAGGTACTCTAAATTGAGCTTGTTAAACAGCGTAAACTTTCGGTTGTTGGAATCGGATGCGTAACGTGTCCCCAGCTCGCCACCATAGGGAGACGGGGTGGGATAGGCATTTCCATACCAATCGTACCAAATTTTTGCGGTATCAACCAGGCTGTATTGTGTGTAGGCAACACCCGTGGCCATATCCAAATCCAGACCGGCAGTTAAAAAATCTGTTTTTTCTAAATGGTTGGCCAGAATATAAGCGCGGGATTGAATATAAGCCTCCCTTATATCGGTTTCAATTCCCTGTATTTCGCGATACGTATCAAGGAATACAGGTTCAAATTCAACCTCATCAAACCACCATTTTTTTGCCTGAAGCGATCCGCCAACCATTAACTTCTGGAAGTTATCATGGGCTCGCTTTATTTTTAGCCCTTTAATGTAAGGCGATTCCATCGTGTAGTCGTTATCGGCATAAGTGTACCCGCCACCGATGCCAAAAACAATACCTTTGTCTTTCAGGTTTCGTTTGAGAACAGTTTGTACCTTATTGCTATTAAATGATTCACGGGTATAGCTGAAATCGCCATACCTATCGGGATACTCCCTGATGACAATATTTACGGCCCCTCCCATCGATGACCCTCCGAATTTGGCGGGAACTACACCTTTGTAGATCTCGATACGCTCAATCATATCAATTGGGATATCGTTGAGGTCGATAAAGTCGGATTGGTCGTTCAGCGGTGTTTCATCGATAAAAAAACCGATGCGTTTCCCTTCAAGCCCCCTTACCGAAAGTCGGGAAGCACTACCTACACCTCCCGATGAGCGAATGGTAACACCAACCGTTTTGGTCAGCACATCTTGTATGCTGTTGACCGTTCCCTGTAGTTGCTGCATGCTGATTACAGATACCGGCATGGCTTGTTCCCTGATTTCACGTGCTTTTGATTTTCCTGTTACTTTCACCTCGTTAATCTCGGCAACAGCCCCTTTCATAAAGATATTGAGCGTTAGTTTATTTTTTGTGCTACTCACTTTTTTACTAACACTCTCATAACCTACAGAGGAAAACAGAATTGTACCGGTTTCTTTGGGAAGGGGCAATTGGTATTGCCCATCCTGGTTTGTTACCGTCCCTTGCATAGATTCTTTTACCACAACATTTACCCCCGGAAGCAGCTCCTGAGTTTGTGCATCGCGAACATCTCCTGTTAACAGGCTTTGCCCCATAACACGGGATGAAAACAAGAGTATGACAAATACAAATGATAGAAATAAACTGAACTTATTCATTAATTTTATTTTAATTGTTTCTGCTTTATTTTAAAGGGTCTATACAAATAGCAACTAACCGGGTAACTCACTGGGAGTCCTTAGGTAAAAAGTCATATATATTCCTTTAAATAAAGGTAAAAGGGAAAAAAAGTAATTACTTCATTACCGATGGCATAGATTATTGTTAAACAAAAATAAAACCACCTAATATCCTGGGTTTTGCGACAGGTTTTTGTTTACATCCCTTTCTTTTTGAGGAACGGGATATAAAAGTTGGGTTTCATTGGTTACGTTGGGCAGGGTTTCTTCGGCAATTCCGAAGCGTATTAAATCGTACCAGCGGAATCCTTCTACAGCCAATTCTACCCGACGTTCGTGTAGTAACATGGCAGTAAACTCAACTTCATTGGCAGGAGAGATTGCCCCGAGCCCCCGGTGAGCCCTGAGGATATTGAGGTATTGCACCCCCTGGGGGTAGCCTTCAGCCTCGGCCGCCACCAAATGCATTTCTGCAATCCTTGCTACAGGCCAGTTGTCAGTCCCTGTCCCTGAATTGGGGAATTTACCACATACCTTCTGGCCTCGAAATGTTGTTACGGTTACCGGCTTGCGATCGTCTCCCTCTTCAAAGGCGTTGATGAGAGTTGGATCCAATACCAGTTCAAGCCTGTTCACCAGCCAAAAAGCAAAGGATGAAGGATCGTTCGAGGTATTCCTCCATTGCAGTAAATATTCACTTGAAGTGCCCGAACCGTCAAAAATCGTTGCATAATTATCGAGAGTAAAAGTACCGTCCGCAATAAGTTCCTTGGCCAATGGCAATGCATCCGTACTTTTCCCCTGGTAAATGTAAGTCCTGGCAAGCATGGCTTTAGCTGATGGTTTAGAAACAGTATACGAAGAGCTAAAATCTGGGGCATGCCCGGCAGAAAAGCGTAAGTCGGTTTCTATTTGTTCCCAAATCCGACTTGCGCTGGCCCGTTCAGGAAAAGCCTCCTGGTCGTTTTCAAGCACAAGCGGCACATCGCCCCAGCGGGTTACAAGGTAAAAATAACACCATGCCCTTAGAAACCTCGCTTCGGCCAGTATTTCTTTTTTCCTTGCTGAAGGAGTAAAGGTACTTTCATCTACTTCAGAAATAGCGGCAATGAGGTTATTGACCCGGCCAATATTAACATAATAGCCGCTCCACCAACGGCTTATCATCGAGTTGTTGGTCTGAATGTTATTGTTGTCTATTTCCTGATGCTGCGTAAAAAATCTTTTCCATACCAGGTTGTCAGCCGAGTTGTCATCGGTCAGGTATGATAGAAAAAAATGAGCATATCCTCCCCCCTGTACACCATCGTAACATCCGGTCAACAGGGCTTCCGCATCGTTGGCGGTAACAGCATCGGGCGATAAAGAAGACCTGGGTGTAATATCCAATTCTGCTGAACATGAACACAGGGTAATAGCTGCAGCCGCGATGTAAGATATATGTCTGCGTATTTTCATTGTAATATTATATATGAGTTAATTATGTAGATTAAAACGAAACAGTTGCCCCGATTAGAAAGGTCCTTAATTGGGGAATTGAAGCTATATCGCTACCCGAGTTCCTGACCCCGCCCCGTTGGAAAGAGTTTACCTCAGGATCGAAGCCGCTGTATGAGTTTATACTGTAAAGGTTATCGATGGTGCCATAAACCCTTATTTTGTCGAAAGCATGGCCTAGAACACGGGAAGGAATCGTATACCCCAGAGTCAGGGACTTGAAACGGAGATAAGAAGCATTTTCAAGGAAACGTGTTGATGCCTGTGTATTATAAACTCCCTGCGAACCGTAAACCGCCCTGGGGGTGTGGTTGCTTGTGCCTTCACCAGTCCATCTTTCGTTGTATTCTTGTAACGAATTTGTATTGAGCGAATACCCCAGGTTGCCTGCACCATCACCCTGGCGCCACATTGCATAAATTTTACTGCCAAAAGAAAATTCACAAAATAAATTACAATCGAAGCCTTTATACCTCAGTGTGTTTCCCAATCCTCCGTAAACTTTGGGATAAGGCGTGCCCACAAATTGGCGGTCGTCCTGGTTGATAATGCCATCAGGGATAAAATCGTCATATTTCATATCGCCCGGCTTTACTCCTGCATCTTTTAACGACTGGGGGATTTCTGCTTCATTCTGATAAACTCCGAGGGCTTTGATCATATAAAAAGAGGCAAACGGGTGCCCTTCTTCGACCCTCCCTGCAAAACCTGCTGAAAACGGTTCTTCGTTGTAAAGTTTCAACACTTCGTTTTTTAGTGTGGCAATATTGAAGTTGGTTTCCCAGTTAAGCTTGCCTGTCACGTTTTTCGTACGTACTGAAAAATCAAGGCCTGTATTCCTGATCGAACCAACATTATCGTAAATCGAGGTATAACCAAGGGAAGAAGAAACATTTTTGGTAACCAGGAGGTCATCGGTTGTATTATTGTAGTATTCAACAAACATTTCAATCCTATTCCCTAATAAGTTCACATCTGCCCCTAGGTTAAGCTGTTTGTTTTTTTCCCAGGTAAGATCAGGGTTCCCGACCGCTGATCCCTGCGGCGACATTCCCGGGGTATCGTTGTAATCGCTACCGGAAGAAATTAACACCCGCGAGGCAAAATTGCCTATGCCTTCCTGATTACCTGTTAAACCATAACTTAAGCGTAGTTTTAAAAAATTTACAAGTTTGTTCTCGGAGAAAAAACCTTCTTTTGAAATTACCCAGCCAACAGACCCGGCCGGGAAATACCCCCATTTGTTGCCGCCGATAAATTTGGAAGATCCATCGCCCCTGAAGGATACCGATAGAAGGTATTTTTGATGGTAGTCTATATTCACCCTGCCGAAATATGATTCAAGTGCGTTTTTAGTCCAGGAGGTTGAGCCACTTTTGATTAAAGCCGCTGAATTGAGGTAGGTTAATGATGGCGACGGAAAGTTTTCTCCAACTACATAAGCGGTCTCAACCGTAGTGTTCTGGAAGCTGTAACCCAATAAAGCATCCAGCTTAAACCCGCCAATTTTTTTTTGATAATTCAGGATTGATTCGGTAATTATACTGGTACGTGTATTATTATCCGCACTGCCCCAGCCATTTACGTCACTTCCCTGAAGCGAGGTTACCGGTTCGTATACTTTTTCTTTTGTGTGAATGTAATTTCCGCCAAGTGAGCTTCTGAAAAACAATCCATTCCTTATTCGGGCATTGAAATAAACATTGCCTAACACATTATAGATGGTGGTAAGGTAATCGGGTTCCGCATAACATTGTACAGGGTTACTTTTGGAGGTAAGGTAATAACTGCCATCTTTGTTGTAAACGGGTTCGTCTGGCCTGTTCGACATTGCATTGTTCCAGGCACCGTAAATGTTGTTGTCGCCCATAATGCGGTTGTTGTCACTCTTTGAAAAAGAAGAGTTGATACCGATATCGAGCCAGTTTCTCACTTTATTGTCTGCATTAAATCTGGCAGAATACCGTTCATAGCTGTTGGTTTTTACAATACCTTCCTGCGAAACGTAGTTAAACGAAAGGTATATCGACTTGTTTTCTGAACCACTTGTGTAACTTAACTGGTGGTTTTCTGACTTAGCCTTTTCTCGTGTAATGGTGTCTATCCAGTTGGTATTGGCCAGGGGCGTGGCCGGGTCGCCAATGGGCCCGATAAAACCGGCATCGCCTTCAAGGTAGCCCCTGTCGCGATTGAAATTTTCCCTGGCTTCGTTTTGCAGTGTCAGGAATTGTTCGGCATTTACAAAATCTATTCTATTAGGAATATCTCCCCATCCGCGATAAATGTTGTATTCCAACTGGTCTCTGTTTCTTTTACCTGATTTTGTAGTAATTAAGATCACTCCATTTGAGGCCCGTGAGCCATAAAGTGCAGCCGCAGAGGCATCTTTCAAAACATCCACCGATTCTATATCGGAGGGGTTGATGTCCATTAGTGGGTTTAATTCCTGCCCGTTAAACATGGAAGCATCACTTTCCGAAGAAACCGGAACCCCATCGATAACAACCAATGGTGCATTGCCTGCATTAACAGAACCAGCCCCGCGTATTAGGATGGTATTGGCCATACCGGGCATTCCCGAAGAACTGGAGATCCTCACCCCCGCAAGTTTCCCCTGGATAACCCGTGACACATCTGCAGCAGGCACATCCTGCATTTCATCAGCCCTGACTGAAGCAACGGAAGCCGTAATATCGGCCTTACGCTGCACTCCGTAGGCCACTGTAACAACTTCGTCGAGTAATTCGATCCTGGTGGTAAGGGTGACGTTAAACATAGTCTGGGTTCCAACTTTTATGGTTTGGTTTTCCATGCCAATAAACGAGAACAGAAGTTTATCAGATGGCATAACGTTAATTATGAACCTCCCTTGTTCGTTGGTAACTACTCCCTTGGCCGAACCGCTTATTGTAACCGAAACACCGGGAAGCGGCGTACCTGTTTCATCGGTAACAATTCCGGTTACGCTTGGGTTTTGTGCCCTTATGAGCGTGGTTGTTAATATACACAATAAAATAAATACAGTTTTTATCTTTTTCATCTTGGTAATTTTTATTTCATGTTTATCATTGTTCATTTACAGAAGAAACTGTGAAGCATATATTCTGTGTATTAGAAGGTTCATGATCAAGCTCGTTTCGTAATTATTAAAGGATAGATTTGGAGAGGGAAATACAATGTTTGAATTTTGGCTGATTAGTAATACTGATGAATTGAGATATCCAAAATCTTGGTTGTATCGTAATCTATCTTATATTAAGCGGAAACCTTCTTATTATCACTACCAATAAATGGCTATCAAAATGCCAGAATAAATTCTACCCATACAATTCCCTGATAGGTACAGACCTGATGAATATGTTGTTTTTTTGCTCTTTCTCACTTGTTTATAACCTTCAAAGTTGTTGATCCCGGATGTTATTCCAAATCCTGATTTTTAGGGATTGACAACCAACCACTGTTGCATTATTTTTACAACCTTGTTTTAACTAAGTCTAAATAAATCACATCAAAGATACATTGCAGCTACCGGTGGAGCTTACGCAAAAAGACATATTCCTTTAACATAAAGACAAATCACAATGATCTATACAATGTATGATGGCGAACAAAAAGAAGTAATCCGTACAGAATATTTTCACCAGCCCGGAAAAACAACAAACCATCAGAAAACAGAAAAATATTTTAGAGATTTCAGATCAACTGAATCCCACTTGCCCGGTATTTGCATCTGCAATTGCCGGTATAATGTTATTAAAGATATGGAACTAATTGGGGAAACCTGTGGAGAACTACTATGTCTGACTTTTATGAAAAAAGGGAATTCCTGCTTTATTTTCAATAAAAAAGATATTTGCCAACTGGAACAAAATACGTTTAATCTTTTCGGTTTTTCAGAAACGAATAAGTACACCGCTTTTTTTAAAAAAGGCAAACAAAATGAGTCAACCTACATTATAATATCCAAAACTTATTTTGATAATCTGACCCGCAAGTATCCCTGCATTTTCGAAGATTTACACCGGCAATACATAAGGAAGAAAAACTTTATTTTGTACGAAAACAGCCCTCGTTTTAACCAGGATGTTTTGTCTATATTGCAACAGATCGAAAAAGCCCATCTTCTGGACAATACACTCCAACTGTATACCGAATCGAAAACGCTGGAACTTTTTGCTCATGTATTTAGTAAAAAGTCAACTGTTTTGCGTACTCACATACCCGATACCATAAGAGAAAAAATGATGGAAGCGAAATTTATACTGGAAAGCAACTATCTGCGTCCTCCGGGAATTCATGAGCTCGCCCTTCAGGTAGGAGTGTGCGATACTGCCCTGAAGCATTATTTTAAAAAAATGTTTCAGCAGACCGTGTACGGTTATCTTTTTGAATTAAGGATGAACAAAGCCTCCGATTTACTAACGCACAACAATAAACTAAACATATCGGAGATAGCAGAACAAACCGGCTATGAACACCCTACACATTTCTGCACTGCCTTTAAACGCAAATTTGGGGTGACACCGTTGGAATACAGGAGAAGAGTGGGTTAGTACCGCCTCAACAGTTTTTGTGTATCTTTTTCCACAGGGTGAAGAAGCAATCTCAATGATTAACCGGACACTAAAGGTTTTCGTAGAACAATTGTGTTTTTCCTCATCTTTCTTGATTTCTCGGGCTCGAAACCCGCTTCTTTTGCCCAATCAACCGAGTGTCGAAAAGCTTTCGGCTTTACATGCCCCGGGGGCTCTGAGAAATATAATAAAGAACCAGGTTTTAGCATGAAATGCAAATCGCGGAATAGCTTCTTTTGGTCGGGTACTTCATGTGCAACAGCATTCAGAAGTACAAAATCCACTTTTTCTTCCATATCTTCAAAACTATTCTGCCCCGGAACAATCATTCTGGGAATAATGATTTGATGAAGGGCTCTTTTTCGGGCGCGTTTTACCAGTCGGTCCAACATCTTACGTTGAATGTCGTAACAATATACCTTTCCTGAATCCCCTGTCATTTGAGCCAGCGGAAGGCTGAAATATCCCATCGCACAACCATAATCAACAACCCACATTCCCGGCTTCACAAACGAAGCAAACATTTTTTCAGGGTTCTCATTTAACTTTCTCATTGGGTTTATAAAAAAATACCCGAGCCACCACGGGCACACGCGATTCTTTTCCATGATTGATGATTTAAAAGTTTTTGTCACAAAAGTAAGGGGGTGTAACGAAGCCTCTTAGAATTGTTCGGCGAAAAAGCAGTTTTGATCGGTCAACTGGGAGATTCCAAAAAACTCGTCAAGAGTGTTTCAGCAATATCATTTCTATCAAGAGTTATTCATACTTCAAATTGGGTGCACATGCTGAAGAATCAGTACCCCAGAATAGTGGCAGGTAAGATTTATGTTTATAACGGAAAGGGAAAAAACCAGGGCAGCCCCTGGCACAACAACAAAAGCTGCTGGGGCAGGTAAGTAGGCCCTTTGAGCTTATTATTAGAAGTTCCGGGCTTGTCTCTGGAATGAAAGACGTAAAACACTATTTTAAAACGCGAATAGAAGTGCTGGAAGGAACTGAATTTTAAAACACATGCAGAACAATCGCCTTTTGAACATAATATCATTGTATATTTCTCTGCCGGAACAAACGATTCATCACCCGGGAAAAAAGGTTGCCTTAAAAAGGAAAGCTCACGCAAAACACACCAATGCTTACCCAAAAGAACGCAAAAACAGAAACGGATAGTGAGCGCTCCGGGCCTTTGCGTTTCTTTTGGATTTTAGCGGAATCTATTGTTCCAACTTTTGAGACAAACTCTTCAGCATTATTCCAAACAAGGCGTGAGAACTACGTTAGCCACACAAAAAGCAGGGGAATTACAATTCCGGCAGCCAATAACCATTTCCCACGTCCGGCCATACCTTTTCTGCCCGGAATCATAAATAAACCTGAAAGTGCCAGGTATATGAGTGAAAAGGCAAAAAAATCGGCGACCGGGGTCCATCCGTTCACTTTGTTGTAATGAAACTTGTTCAGGAAATAAATCAGTTTCTTTTGACGGTGAAATTCATAGTCAACCTCGCCTGTTGTAATGTTGTATAAGCCAACGCCACCATCAAGCATAACGCGATAAAAACCTTCGTCGGCACTTAAAATGCGTTTTAAGGGAGGTAGCTCCGGCAAGCTTTTCCACGCCTCCTGAAGTGCCATTTTTGTCATGCCGGGATTCATCGCCAACCGCTCATAAGTGGTTTCATAAGCCGGGTCTTTGCCGTCCATGTGATTTAGTAGGAAGCCGGAAACAGCGTAAATAAGGCTAAAACCGATCAACAAATATCCTAAATCGCGGTGCAGAATGCGCAGCCATTTCCGGATTTTATTCGACAATTTCATAGTCAATCCCGTTTAGAAAAAAGATAGAATAATAATCTTTGTTATTGGCTGTCATCCATTCGCGCATACTGTTAATATTGCTCATCTCAGCCTCGCACGATTCGGCCGATCCATCTTCTTCTTGTTCCTGGGCTTTCACTTTTTCTTCCCATTGTGCCAGGTACTCTTCACTTAGCCGGCGTTCTTTCAGGATACCACGTACTTGCAGCTTATTACCCACAAGTTCGCGGTTAAAACCGGTAATTTTACCACCTGCTTCAACCCGCATGGAGAAGGTTTCGTTATCACCAACCAGAAAACAGCGTTTGCCCGAATGTTTACACGTATGGGTAACATGGCCAATAACTTCAATTTCCTGATCAACCAGCCCCGGAGCAAGTTCCAGGATACTATCCACTGGTATGACCTGAATACTGGCAATCGCGGTAGCCGGTGCCTCTTTGGGGGCAGCCGTTTTGGTGGTGTTGTTACAGGCTGAGAAGCTTATGAGCAAGGCAGCCATCATTGTAAAAAGTAATTGTTTCATTTTTATTTGATTTTTATTTGAGTTGAATAATATTTTTTGTTTCCTGTTTGGGGCTTCTGAAGAGTTGTAGTGCCAGGAAGCCACAAAAACCGGTAGTCAGAATAAATGCGAATTTCAGGGCTTTTACAGACATTTTATCCTGCCTGAAAAAAGCAAGAAAACCAACGGCAAAAAGCAGGTTCAACAGAAGCGCTTTAACCGACCAGCCTAAAATACGTGGGTAAACAAAGCCTGAATCATACGATTTAATTTCGATGTAAAAAGGAAAAAACCAGGGTTGAATTTTTTCCCAACGACTTAATTCCCGAATCTCCTTGTGTTCATCAACACGCTCCATCGTATTGTTATCCAGTACCGTGTATTCGCGTTGGTGGTCGCGGGTAACTGCCACATTCCAGTAAAACAGGTTAGCCATTATCAGCATTTGGTCAACGGCCGGGTCAAACGCCTCTATGGGAAGTTTTACCAGTTCATAACTAACATCTGACAAAAAATATACATCTTTCTGGCTATCGAACACAAAACCATAGAAACGGCGGTTGGATGTTTCAAGGGTTTGCATCCATACAATATCCAGCTTTTCACCGACGCCGGTATTCTTAACAAAAGGCTTTCCGTTAACCATTTTTACATGGAAAAGCTGTCCATTCGCATCAAGCATAAACCAGCCTTCGTCGTAAGGTTTTCGTGCCGACGGGTTTCCAGCGATCCATTTTACCGGAAACTGGAAGCCTTTCTTTTCCATGGCCGTTTGAAACGTCTCGCTTTTCTCCGCTTTGAACTGGTTGCTTTCGGCATCGTAAAAACGGACGGAACCTCCAACCGAAAACATGTCGTCGGGTGATTCCAGGCTTACCCGCCCCGACATCGACTCGTACATCGGATATAGATTAATGCCTCGGTTGTTGAAATTTACAGGATTAGAGCGAAAATAAAACTGATTGCTGCTTAGTATCCGCAGACTGATTTCCACGCCATGTATCGAATCTGGTAAACGGCCGTCCTGCATCAGTTGGCGATAGTTGAACATAGGGGTAATACTGTCGTATTCCCCACGGGTATATTCATTCCCATCCAGGTCCACATATTTTAATTCCCGCTCCTCGTGGTTGGTTTGAACAAACTGCTTAATTATACAGGAATAGTAGGTAAACGGGTACCCTGAAGCTTCATTGGTTCCCAGTTTTACTGCCCAGGGGGAAATCCACAAAAGTATTGCGGTGGCCAATATAATCAGGATGGCTTGTATGTTGTTTTTTGTAATCATCTTTTTCATATAAAATAAAATGTGGGGTTATTCAGGCACACCTTCTTTGAACCGGAAAACGGAATAGAAAGGAAACAGCATCGCCAGCAGGCAAACTGCCATCAAAGCGGGTGTAAAGTGCTGGTAGCCATACGAGCCTGCAGTGCGGAGGAAAACAGTCAGCAACGATCCGGAAATAAGGGCATTAACGGCCCGTTGTTTCCACGACGGCTCAATACACACCCAGGCAGCCAGCAGGTATGCCGCTAACCCGGCCAGGTACCAGGGCAGACTGGCAATTAGCCAGGCACCGATAATCGTTGGTGGCAGCGAGAAACCCAATAAGGCCAAAAGCACACCACCTGTTGTTACAAAAATAGCGGTGAGCCCACCAAAGCCAAACAGCATCATTTTAATAACCGTCAGTTTTTCGGGAAGAGGCAGGTGCAAGGTCAGCTTTAAGCTTTTTTTATTCATTTCAGGAACAAACTGAAACAAGCCAAGCAGGAGGCCTGCAAGCAATGGAAGGTATTGCAGCTGGCTAATCAGGTTAACATCTTTTTCGGCAATGACCGACCATAAATGAGCCTTGCCGGCAAACCTGAATTTGCTGTGAATGCTTAAAACCAGGTAAGGGACCATTGCCACAAAAACACCAGCCAGAACAAACAGCACCCAGCGCAATTTGATCCATTCTTTGTAAAATATTGCTTTTGTCATTTTTTGTCTTTTTTAATATTTCCCGGTTAAACCGATAAATGCATCCTCCAGGTTTAAATGCTCTTCTTCGAGGTTCGTAGGTGAAACACCTTGTTTTTTAAGAGCCTCAATCACGTCTGCCCCGGGCAGAAAAGAGTACAGTTCACCGTGACCGTTCAAGGCCTCCGGATGATACAGTTTATCGCTTCCTTCAATTTTAATGTTGTGCGGGCAATTAAAGCGAAAACGCCGGAATTGTCCGGTAATATCTTTCGTTGAACGATGCAGCAGTATTCTCCCGAAATCGAGAATAATGGCTTCATCAATCAGTTTTTCCATGTCCTGAATAATGTGGGAAGTCAGGAAAACGGTTTTGCCTGTTGCCGTCACGTATTCGCGCAGGTAATCAACAAACAAACGGCGGTAGCCCGGGTCGAGCCCCATCGAAAAATCATCAAGGATGAGCAGTTCCGGGTCTTGTGCCAGGATGAGGCCGAGCGCTACCTGCGACCGCTGTCCACACGACATGGTCGATAGCTTTTGTTTCCGGGTGACCTTCATCCGGTTCATTAACTCCCAGTATGGTTCGCTTTTCCAGTTTGGAAAAAAACTGGAATAGAATTTTTCGATTTGTACAATGTTGAAATAACTGTGCTGCACATGCCCTTCGAGCAGCAACCCAACCCGTGCTTTGGTAGCGGGCGTCAATACCCGCATGTCCTCTCCAAATAAACGACAGGTACCTGCATAGGGCTTTAAGTACCCGTTAAGGATATTGATGATGGTTGTTTTTCCGGTCCCGTTTTTACCCAATAGACCGAGAATTTTACCCTGTTCTACGGTAAAATTCAGGTTCTCGTAAATAAGGCGTTTCCCGTAGTAGTGTGTAATGTTTTCACATTGAATGACAGAACTCATATATTTAATTATAAAACAGTTTCGTTGTTTGATGTTTTAAAAAGAACAACCAATACTAAAGCTGACAGTATTGAAGAAATCCCCTTTGCTATATTCTATATCGCCAGCTTTCATTCGTTCGTAGTTGACCCCGGCAAAAGCCCTTATTTTGTTTTGCCTGAGCAAGCGTGCGTATTTAAACCCGGCTTGCGCGATTATACTGGCAGCGGTTAAATATTCGTATTCGCGGTACAGGTTGAAGTCGGTGCTGCGGTAATTGGTCGAGGTGTCGGTTGAACCGGCATAATTACCGGCGTCAAGCACCGTTCCGTTACCAGATGAAAAAAGAGTACCCAATAAAAATGTATATTGGTTCTTTCCGGAAACAATATTGCGTTTTACATGCGCCTTTCCTATAAACTGGTTGACCGTTTGGTTCCGGTAAAGCGGATAAAAAGACACTTTTTGTTCCCGGCTTTTATAAGAGGCTCCTGCCACAAAACTCCACGCCGGGTTAAAACCCACATAGCCCGAATGAAGCTGGTATTCGACAGCAGCCTCCAGGTTTGTTCGTACCAATACCTTTGTTGGCGCATAATACTTCACATATTCGATGCCCGATCCCGGATCTACATCAAAGTAGTAATTTGTTTTCCAGTTCTCCAGTTTCTCGTTCGATGCCTGAAAATTAAGCTGGTGCAAAATCTTTTGGGAGCGGTATAACAAGCTTCCCCGGTAGGCCAGAATATTGGCGCTATGATCGGTGTAAACCTTGGTCTGGTCCGATTGCACGCCAAAATAACCTTCGCGTTTGTTTAGCGTGAATTCGTTAAAATAACAAAGCCGGGGTTTGATGTTCAGGTTGACTTGAAGTGAAAGCCCGTTGGTTTTATCAATGAGGGGGTTGTTGTCGCCTTCGCCGGTGAAACCTTCCGAACCAAAACCTTCGACCTGCCCCCAAAACGTTCCCCACGATATGAGCGTACTGTACGTGCGGTCGGTATTTCCGTAGGTGTCGAAGTTGGTTTCTTCAACCCGTTTCCGGTAGTTGTAATTCAAGCCCACTTCGCCCAATGCGCCAAGCTGGTACAGAACACCCAGCGACAGGTTTAAGTCCATCATCATGTTCAAATGCCTCAGGTCTTTCTTTTTTACATAGTTGGCCGACAGGTAATCCATCTTTCCGCCAACGCTTATTTTTTTACCCAGGTCGATGGCCGTTGCCCCGGTCAGGTGATAGCTTTCCATCGATTTTTCGCCCCGTGTTGTATCTGCATATTCAACCAGGTTGAATGGGGCAAAATCGGGGTCGATCCAGGCTGATGCCCCCATGTTTTTTCCGGTAAAATTGGTATAGCTGATGTTTCCAAACAGCACCACCTTCTTGTTGAGCCTGAAATAGGATTCAGCCAGTGCTCCGTAAGAATAGCTTTGGTCTGACTGGTTGTAATTAACAAACGAGCCTTTGCCGGAAACACCCGAAAAACTAATTTCCGAAATGGTATCAACCGGCATGTATTTCAACCCGGCTGCATTATTGCTCTGTAGCCAGACTTCCGACTGGCGGACAAAGTTCAAATCGGTCCAGACAGACTTTTCCTGGGCTAAAGAGTAGAAGGCAGAGCAAAGAATTGCCCCGCCTATGAATGCTGCTATTTTTACCGTTTTGTACATTAAAACTAATCTCTCAACGAAGCCCGGCTTCTTTGGTGGAAATCGTTGCTTGAGTTATTGGTATCCATAAAAACAATACGTGCACCGTTAGCGATAGATGCTTCTGCATCAATTCCGCTCGGGTCGGTGCTGCTTACGCCATCAACCTCCGTTCCATAGGCATAGTTGTAAACCAGCTTTCCGGTGTTTTCAGCAATGGCTTCAGTAGCTGCCTTATCCACATTGCGGTACACCGTGTAACCGAGGCGTCCGGTCAGGGAAACATTTCCGGCATCCACGCCATCCGGAAAACGTTTTGAATTTTCATAACCAGCCCGGAAAACCTCCACGCCGTCTAAAATCCATTCGGTATTCATTTTTTTAGTCCCTGTACCCTCTTCATCGGTATAGTTAACAGTGCTTGAACTATAAGCTTCGGGAGTAGACCCTTTTGTGGTACAGATAAAGAAAGCAGGGCTAGAGTTACTAAACACCCAGCCATTGCCTAAACCCCACCGTTGAATACCCAGATACTGGCTGGTAGGGATACTGGCATCAGGAGCTACGTATTTTGAATGGGTGAGCTGCACACCGTAATCGTAAAGCACCCAGTATTCTGAATTGGCCAGATTGACTGACTTGCTATAAGTAAGGGTATGATCGATAGCCCCGCACAATGCGATAACCATTTCTTCGCCCGGCTCTAACGAAACCGCCGACTGCGTAAAAGGAATGGCATTGGTTGCCGGCACCCATCCTTCATTGAGGTAGTTTAATACTCCATCTACCAAATACTTACTTGTAGAATTTGAATTATACGGCGATAAAGATCCAAGGCAAATATTGTCTAAACCCGCCGTTTGATCAGAGTTATTGTAAAGGATCACGTACTGATCGTTGCTATAATAACCCGAGCCATCATCATTCGGACAACCGCTGATGTACAGCTCTTTGATGATGATTTGCCCTGAAATAGTTTCTGTTAACTCCAGGTTTACAGTTGTCGACATGCTGCCGGATTCCATTAGAACAATACCATCCTTTGTAATGCTATAGGTATAAACATATCCGTCTCCTGCCCGTTTATCGCTAACCGAAGCCTGGTATGTTCCCGGGCTGACAATAAAATCAGCGAGCCCTTCGGCTGTTGTTTGAGCCACAAGTGTTTCCTGCGAATTGGAAAGCAACACTGTTATGCCTTCGATTACGTCATAACTGCTTCCTGAAGGGTAAATTAACTGGAAACTCACTTCAATTTTTGAATCGGTACGCCCCAGGTAGCTTTCGGTCAACTCAAGGGTTACCGCGAGTTCCGTTTCGCTAACAGTAATGTTGTTTTTGGTACCCGTATACTGGTAGGCATAAACCTCGTCAACCACCCGGTCTTCGGTAACGGTTGCTTCGTAAATTCCTTGTGGAACCTGAAATGTTGCCTTGCCTGTTGCATCAGTGTTCACTTCGTATTCTTCACCGGTGCCACTTGTGAGCATCACTTTTACGCCTTCCGTGCTTTCAGTTTCACCCGGATAACTTAACTGCACTTTTACGGTTGTAAAATTAAACTCATCGTCGTCCTTACACGAGTAAGCCAGAACGATGGAGCAGATGGATAGAAAATAAAGTAATTTTTTCATCGATGTATAGTATTAAATTATTAAAAACAACTGGTTCAGAATTTGAGTTTCGTGGATATCCCGTAATAGAAACCGGGGATGAATGAGCGGTACAGGCTCATTTCACTATCGCTCCCCGTCAACCTTACTTTTCCAAGGTTTTGCGTGAAATTGCGGGCAAAAAATGAAACAGAGGCGATGTCTCCAATTTCTTTAGTCAGGTTGATATGGGCCGAATAGTAAGCCGAAATTCTGTTTGCATTGAAATAGTTCTTGTAACTGGTCTTTTTAACTAATCTGGACAATTCGGTGTACAATGCAGGATCGTTTTCTTTGGCCCACAAGAACTTGTCTTTGAATGGTATTTTTGTATTCATATCATCCCAGGTGGTATAATAAAGCGGATAAATACCCACATACTCATTCCGGTTATAAATATCAGTGTCATCGCCAACATAGTCCCCTCTGTTCTCCAAAACAAAGCCTCTTGTGCCCTCTTCATACTCGCTCAAAAGCTGGCTGTAATCGTATAGCGAAGATTCGATTTTCAGGGTCACCACCATCCTGACTTTTGGGATGTGGGTTTGCAGGCTCAGGTTAGCATTTAGCTGTTTGGAGATACTCCCGTTTGAATAGCTGGATGATCCGGCATAATAGCCCACGTATTTGTAGGGTTCGCCGTTTGCCATGAGCATAGCGGAACTCGATGCCAGGATGTGTTCTTCCACTCCTTTATAGTAATAAAAATTTCCATCGAAACGGAAGGAGGTACTAATGACTTTTACTTTGGCAAAATCGATGATGCAGTCCACGCCCATTCGTGTTACCGGCGAACCGTTGGTGTACTTTCTGCGGCCCTGGAAATCCTTTATGGTCTCATAAGCCAACTCGTAGCTGGCATAGGCTCCGCTTACATCGTGTATGGTAACAATGCCCGTATTCCGGTCGATGGTAAAGCGCCGGTTGCCAACCGTGATGGGGCTGTCTTCAATGGCAGTTTGATTGGTCCGCTTATAGGAGTAAGGCGAATAAACCGTCTCGTAAATGTAGGGATCAACTGTTTTGTTTCGGTAGGCCGACACATTGATTTTGGTCCCTTTTACGTTTGCGTTGAATCCAATTTCAACCTGGTTGTTGTACTGGTATCTCAAATCGGGATTGTACAGGGTGGTGCTGGCCTGGTTGTAATAAGCGTAATAGGCTACATTGTCGGCATTTGAGGTGGATGCAAAAGCTTGTCTGTCGGAATAGGCTGGCTGGGGGTGCAGCACGCCGAGGCTGGGCAGTTTCACCGATTTTCCCCACCCCGCATATACGCTAAACTTTTGAACCAATGATGATCGATCGTTCTTTTGTTCATACTTTGCATTCACACGCGGGGAAACATTGCTCACCCAACCATATTCCGACTTGTTGATGTAAGTATTGTCTGACCGTATACCGGCAACAAGTTCCAGCTTCGAGCGCTTATCCAGCGCTTTTGTCAGTTTATCCTCCAGGTAAATCCCCAAATTATTGGTATTTGGCACCTCGCTCAGTACATACGGACGCCAATCAGGGGCGTAGCGCATGTCGTCAAAATAATTTCCCTGTCCCAGGTTGCCACTGTTACTGTAATCAATCCCGAACAGGACTTTATTGGTGTAGTTGCCGAAACTGTTCACGCGGTCTGCTTTTATCTTTGTCGCAAAGTCAATCAGTCTATTGTCATAGTATTCTATCTCGTACCAGTAGCCGGTAGGCAGGAGAATGACCGGGGCGTTGGGATCTTCGTCGTATTCTGTGGCAATAAAATAGCCCGTTTCTGTGGCATGGTTGGCTGGCAAGGTTGCCGCACTGCTTTTGCGTTTCTTGGTCTCTGACAGCTTGTTTGAATAGTTGACCGAGGTGGAGAATTCAAGGTTGCTGATCCAGTTTTTATTGAGGAACCACCTGGCAGCAAGCTGCCCCCTCGCAACATGGTCTTTTGTTTTTGTGTAGGTGCCGGTAAACAGGTCGGGGTCCGATTCACTGTTGTAGCCTCCCAGATTGAAGGTCAAACCACTGGTCAGCGTCAGTTTGTTTTTAAAGTATTTCTCGTGGGTTGCGCTAAAGCCTTTCCTGACATAACTTGTATAGGGCGACATTTGGTCAGATACTGACCGGGTGTATTCTCCACTCAGGTTCAATGTTCCCCAATTCTTCCCCAGGGCAAATCCTTTGCTTAAACCATATTGTTTGGTGTTGGGGTTGATGGTAACGGTGACGTTCAAAGGCGTTTGTCCTTTTTTTGTTTTTATCTTTACAATTCCGTTCGAGAAATCGCCATGCTCGACGGAAGCAATCCCGGTAAGCACTTCCACCGATTCGATATTTACGGTACTGATGTTCCGGGTATCTATCCCGTAAGGGTTAAAATCAGTAAAACCGGCATTGTTCTGCAACCGCACACCATCTACTTCCAGCGCGGTACCAAACGAAGCATTTCCGCTTTCGGAAGCCGACTCACTACGGATGTATAGTCTTTTCGAACCGGTAAGACCGGTGCCTGCCGATGTTTTCCCTCCGGGCAGTAAGCCTTGTATTTGTGAGACATCCAAAATCTGCTCGTGTTCCAGCGCCGTGCTTGAGATATTATAAGTTGTCGATTGTTCTGTAACCGGCTGGGCCGTCACCACCACTTCTTCCAGGGCCAGGGTGCTTTTCTCAAGCTTGATGTACAAATCCGAAACCGTCGCTTGCAGGTTTATCTTAACAGAAGTTGTGGCGTAGCCAAGTATACTCACTTTAAGCTCCAAATTTCCGGGCAGCACTTTTTCTATCGAAAACCGCCCGTCCGTGTCGGTAATGGCATATTGCTCGCTTTCAGTAATTTGAACAACTGCAAATTCGATGGGCGATTGTTCTTTGGCATCCAGCACCCTTCCCGAAAGGGTAAAATCCTGTGCAAAAGCAATAGGGGAAACAAGCAATGATAGAATTAAAAGAATGAGCAGTCGCATTGGAAAACCGGATCAAAGTTGTGTTAATAATTCGTCAGTAAAATTTATTTAGACTATGTCTGCATAGTTTCACGTTGCAAAATTACTTCAGCCCCCATAGAATACATATCCCCATTAATAGGGATTCTTCAGAACTCCTAAACCCGGGAAAGGAAATCTTTTAAAGTATGTTTAATTTGCCTGAGGCCTTGGAAAGTTGGGGGAGAAGTATCGTAAGATGTTTAAAATATAAATACTTAGTAAAATCCGCAATTTTATTTCTGTGATTTTAAAAACTGTGAAAGCAAAGATTCAAGTCACCTCAGCCTCCCAAGTTTCAGGGATCGTACAATTTGCCCTGCCTGGGAATACAACGAAGTACTGGAACCATTTTCCAGATAGATAATTTAATCCGAGAATAGTAATAAGCAGGAAATGTGAGTCGAGGATTAATACACACCGCTTTTCCAAAAGCAAAAGAGAGAATAATAAAACTTACAATTTAAATTTAGCAATACGTGGATGATTCAGAACCTGCTGATTTCGTTTTGTTATCTGTGACTATCTGTCAAAATCAGTGTCATCAGTCTTCCGGTTTTGCGTAATACTTTTAATTTGACACAGCATAATATAAATGCTTCTCCTTATGGATATCCCTTTTCAACACTTCAATCCTTGGGATATATTTCTATCCAACCGATCATTTGTTAACCTTATTTGAGGCCTGACTCCTGATTCGTCCTAAAAATTTCGTGCCATTATGCTAATGGCAGGCGCAGTCAGTTTTTTTACAGTTGGAAGAGGTTTTACTTTTTTTCCAAAAGAACTTTTTAAACAGCCACAATACGGCTACCAGCACGATGGTGTATACTGCAATGTTTTGAAAATTCCACATTTTTCGTTCTCTATTACCAGGTTATTTTAGCAGTTGGTAAGCCACCATAGCTACCATATAAGCAAAAGCACTCATAAATACGAGTTGTGCCAAAGGCCACTTCCAGCTATTGGTTTCACGTCTTACAATGGCCAGGGTACTCATACATTGCATGGCAAAGGCATAAAACAGCAGCAAGGAAATTCCGGTCGGGAAATCAAAAACCTGTTTTCCGGTAACAGGATCAATTTCGTTAGCCATCCGGTTTTTTATGGTTTCTTCATCTTCACTGCCAACGCTGTACACAGTAGCCAACGTTCCAACAAAAACTTCGCGGGCAGCAAAAGAACTTATCAGCGCAATTCCTATTTTCCAGTCGTACCCCAACGGCCGAATTACAGGCTCAATGGCATGCCCGATAATACCAATATACGAGTGACGGAGTTTATAAGAAGCCACAGCCGTTGACAGTTCATCATCACTCCAAGTTTTGTTTTGCACATTGGCCTTTACGATCTTTTCTGCATTGTGGAACTCTTTGCCCGGTCCGTTGGCTGCTAAAAACCATAATACGATGGAAATTGCGAGTATAATTTTTCCTGCCCCCACTACAAAACTGTTGGTTTTTTCCCATACAGTCAGGGCCACATTTTTAACCATCGGTAGTTTGTAAGCTGGCATTTCGGCAATAAAAAAAATGCGGCCTTTTATTTTCAAAATTTTATTCAGAAAATAACCCGAAAAAACAGCTGTTAGAAATCCTACGACATAGAGTGCCATAAGTGTAAGGCCCTGGAGGTTTATTCCCAAAAAAGAACGATCGGGAATAACCAGCCCAATGATAATTAGGTACACAGGCAAACGTGCCGAACACGTAGTAAAAGGCGTAATTAGAATGGTTATCAGTCGTTCCTTCCAGTCGTCGATATTCCGGGCAGCCATTATCGCAGGGATTGCACATGCGGTGCCTGAAATTAGGGGAACCACGCTTTTCCCGTTTAATCCAAACTTACGCATGATTTTATCCATAAGAAAAACCACGCGGCTCAAATAACCACTTTCTTCCAGGATCGAAATAAAGAAAAACAAAAAAGCAATTTGCGGAACAAATATCACGATTCCACCAATACCCGGTACGACACCTTCGGCTAAAAGGCTGGTTAAAGGGCCAGCGGGCAAGGTGTTTTTAACCCAACCTGAAAGTTGTGCAATCAGGTGATCGATTACATCCATAGGATAACTGCTCCACGAATATATTGATTGGAAAACCAGCATCATTACCAAAAAGAAAATCAGGTATCCGAAAATACGGTGGGTCAAAACTCTGTCGATCCGGGAACGCAAATCTTTGGCTTCGGCTGTATTCTTATTATAGGCTTCTTTTAGCAGGCCATTAATAAATACATAGCGTAAAATGGTCTCTTTTTGTTGTAACCGTTTCAACTCTGCTTCACTTTTCTGCGTAAAGGCATTGCTGTTTCCGAAACAAATGGGTTCACCCTCCGGCTCGTGTGTGCTCCCAACAATGGATAACCAGCATTTGTAGAGGTTTTTGTTGGGAAATGATTTTCGAAGCAATTCAAAATACTCCGGGTCAACCGTCGAAAAATCTACACAAGGCTCGAGTGGAAGCTCGTTGTATTCCTGAATGATTTGTTTGAGGGGATCCATCCCGGTCCCTTTCCTGGCGCTTATGAGGGTAACTTTTGTGTGAAGTTTTTTCTCCATCTGCGGCACATCAATGGTAATGCCTTTTCGGGGCATTACATCAGCCATGTTCACTGCCAAAATGGTGGGGATGTTCAAATCTTTGATTTGAGTAAGCAAAAGTAGGTTTCGCTTCAGGTTCTCCACATCCGCTACAACAACTGCAACATCAGGTACAATACTTTCGGCTTGGCGAAGCAGCACATCGGTTACAATTTGTTCATCGGGCGAAGTTGCATTCAAACTATATGTTCCGGGCAAATCGATAATCCGCGCTTTTGTTCCGTTGGGCAGTCGGCAATACCCTTTTTTCTTTTCAACTGTTACCCCCGGGTAATTACCCACTTTCTGGTTTAAGCCGGTTAATTGGTTAAATAGCGAAGTTTTTCCGGTGTTTGGATTTCCAATAAGTACTGCATTGATTTGCTTCTCCATCATTATTCTACCTTTCTGATTTCAATTAAGGCCGCAGTTTCTTTGCGAATGGCAAAATAACTATCGTCAACATTCAAATAAACAAGATCTTTAAAAGGAGAAAATTGAATGACTTGCACTTCATTTCCAGGTAAACAGCCCATTTCCTGGAATTTAACAGGGATATGATCGGTAGAAAAATGTTCAATTATCCCTTTTTCTCTACGTTTAAGATCTGCGATGGTAGTCTTCATTTTCTCGTATTTTTATCTCCGTAGTATTTTCGTATGGAAGTAAACCTACCCAATTGTTCCCGGAGTATTTCTGGCAATATTAAGCATATTTAAGGTTAACTGATTGTTAGATCGTTCAAAATCCCTATAAATAGGGATAGCAAATAAATAGTGTAGCTACTACTTTTGCGCCAGGAAATGGGATAGTCACACAATTATAGTAAAACAATCGGATTATGGATTTTAAAGAAACCTTCAAAACCGGACGATGGTGTAATGCCATCGAGGTAAAGGATTTTGTCTCACTTAACATTTCACCGTACAACGGGGATCATCGATTTTTAGAAGGCCCTACAGCAAGTACGCAAAGGCTGTGGGATCTTTGCAGGGCTGCACTTAAAGAAGAACGACAAAACAACGGTTTGCGAGATGTAGATGTAAACATAGTTTCGGGCATGAAAGCGTTTGAAGCCGGGTACATCGAACGGGAAAGTGAAGTAATTGTAGGCTTACAAACAGATAAGCTGCTGAAACGGGCCATGAAGCCTTACGGCGGTTACAACGTGGTAAAGAAGGCTTTGTCGGAGCATGGCTTAAAGCCCAACGAAGTTATCGACGAGTGTTTTGGGAAGTACACCAAAACCCACAACGATGGTGTTTTTGATGCATACACCGAAGAAATCAGGACGTTCCGTTCGCTGGGCTTCCTCACCGGATTACCCGATAATTATGCCCGAGGCCGTATTATTGGCGATTACCGTCGTGTGGCATTGTACGGCATCAACCGTTTAATTGAGGCAAAAAAAGAGGACCTGGATAACATCCATGGCCCGATGGACGATGCCACCATTCGTTTGCGCGAGGAGGTCTCGGAGCAAATTCGTGCTTTGTACGACATGATCGAGATGGGTAAAATCTACGACCTCGATCTTTCGCGTCCGGCACAGAACGCCCGCGAAGCCGTTCAGTGGACTTACATGGCCTATCTGGCCGCAGTTAAAGAACAAGACGGTGCGGCCATGTCGCTGGGAAGTGTTTCTTCGTTCCTCGATATTTTTATAGAGAAGGATTTACAAGAGAATAAAATTACAGAAGCCGATGCACAGGAATATATCGATCAGTTTGTGATGAAACTGCGCATGGTTCGCCACCTGCGCATGGAAGCCTATGACCAGATTTTTGCCGGCGACCCTACCTGGGTAACCGAAAGTATTGGAGGCCTGCTGATTGACGGTCGCAGCAAGGTAACTAAAACCTCGTTCCGTTTTCTGAACACGCTGTATAATTTAGGTCCGTCGCCCGAGCCAAATATTACCATTCTGTGGTCGAAGAATCTGCCCCAGGGCTTTAAAGATTATTGTGCAAAGGTATCGATTGAAACCTCCTCTATTCAGTACGAAAACGACGACCTGATGCGCACCAGCGCCAATTGCGACGATTATGGAATTGCCTGTTGTGTATCGATGCAGGAACTGGGAAAACATATCCAGTTTTTTGGTGCACGTACCAATCTAGCCAAAACATTGCTGCTGGCGGTTAATACCGGACGCTGCGAAATCACCGGGATGCAGGTCGTAAATGATATCCCTTTTCTGGAAGATGAATACCTCGATTACGACAAAGTGATTGCCAACTTCAAATTGGCCATGAAAGAAGTAGCACGTGTGTATAACGAGGCAATGAACATCATCCATTTTATGCACGACAAATACTACTACGAAAAAGCGCAAATGGCTTTAATCGACACCAATCCAAAAATTAATATCGCTTACGGTATTGCCGGTTTGTCGATTGTTGCCGATTCGCTTTCCGCAATAAAACACGCCAAAGTAAAACCTGTTCGCGACGAAAACGGCCTTACGGTTGATTTTCAGATCGAAGGTGATTTCCCGAAATATGGTAACGACGACGACCGTGTTGACCACATTGCACGCGATGTGGTAGAGCATTTCAATAAAGAACTGGAGCAACTGCCGGTGTACAAAAAAGCCACGCCAACCATGTCGGTTCTTACCATTACCTCGAACGTGGTTTATGGTAAAAAAACCGGTGCCACACCCGACGGACGTGCCAAAGGAGTAGCTTTTGCTCCGGGTGCCAACCCCATGCACGGACGCGATACACACGGTGTAATCGCATCGCTGAATTCGGTAGCTAAAATCGATTACAAGGATTCGAAAGACGGCATTTCAAATACACTTTCGGTAGTGCCGAAATCGCTGGGGGCTACACCCGAAATGCGCATTGCCAACCTGGTTCGCACGCTCGACGGATATTTTGGCTGCAATGCTCAGCACCTGAACGTTAACGTGCTCGATCGCGACACCTTGCTTCACGCCATGGAGCATCCCGAAGATCACCCGCAACTGACAATCCGTGTTTCAGGTTACGCGGTTAATTTTGTTCGTCTTACACGCGAGCAGCAACAGGAAGTTCTTACGCGTTCGTTCCACGAAACTCTTTAAGAACACGCTCAAAATAGAATAGTACACATGCTGCCGGCTTAAACCCGGTAGCATGTTTTTTGTTTTTAAAGAAATATGTCTCAAAATCAGGAAACTCTTACTGTACATTCCATCGAATCGTTTGGTACGCACGACGGGCCGGGAATCAGGCTGGTGGTTTTTTTACAGGGCTGCAACATTCAGTGTAAATACTGCCAGAATCCGGATACGATTGCCTTAAAAGGTGGCATACCAACCGAAATCGACAGCCTGGTAAAACGGGCGAAAAATATGCGTATTTATTTTGGCGACGATGGCGGGGTCACGGTTTCGGGCGGAGAACCCATGTTGCAAAGTAGGGCGTTGATTCCTTTTTTCGAGGTACTAAAAGCCGAAGGCATTCATACTAACATAGATACGAACGGCCTGGTGCGCACAACCGAAGCACAGTATTTACTGGCTGATCTGGCCGACCTGGTGATGTTCGATGTGAAAGGTACCAGCGAGGAAGCCTTTAAATCGATTGTTGGGGCGAAAGGTCTTGATCGTTTACTGGCCAATATCGATTTACGCGAGCAAAGCCAAAAACCTTACTGGTTGCGTTATGTTTTGGTGCCGGACCATACTGACAGCGAGGATTCGCTCGACTGGCTGATTCAAACTTTTAAGGGAAAGCAGTTCCTGGAGAAACTGGAAATATTGCCTTACCATAAACTGGGAAAATACAAATGGGAGTCGCTGGGCATGGAATACGAATTCAGAAATGTAAAAGAAAATACACCCGAACAGATCGAAAGGGCGTTTGAAAAGCTAAAGCCGTATTTTCGTGAGGTGATGGTGAAGTGAGGAAAGCAGGAAGCCGGAAGAACGAAGAGAGTAGACAGTTGGCAAAACGGCAATTGGCTAAGAAGCTACAGGCTGCGAGCCACGAGTTGCTTCGTGCTCCGTGCTTCAAACTTCCAGCCAGTAGAAATCATTAGGATTACAGATTAATTAATCAGCTACAAAAAGGTAACCATAGAAGAACGAAAAATCATGAGTTTATATTCGCCAAAAGAAATTATCAACGAAGCCGGGAGACTGGCGATTGCAAAAGACAGTTATTCTGTATCAAAAATATTGACACTGGCATTTTTGGCCGGAGCATACATTGCATTTGGAGGTCTGCTGGCAATTTTGGTTGGCGGAGGTGTTCCGGGCATAGGCGCCGAAAATCCGGGTATTCCGAAATTCCTGATGGGAGCGATGTTTCCCGTTGGACTGATGATTGTGGTAATGGCCGGTGCCGAACTTTTTACCGGTAACAATGCCTATTTTATGCCCAACGTACTAGGAGGAAAACAACGCTGGACGGCTCCCCTTCGAAACTGGTCGCTGGTTTATGTGGGTAATTTTATCGGTTCAGTGTTTGTTGCTTATTTTCTGGTGCACCTCACGCATTTGGTATCTGCCGAACCGTGGATCGATACGGTGAAAAGTATGGCTGTTTCAAAAACATCGAACCCGTTTTTTACCACTTTTCTGAAAGGAATTGGCGCCAACTGGCTGGTTTGCCTCGCTCTGTGGATGGGCATGTCGGCACAACACACCAGCGGAAAAATTCTGGGAATCTGGTGGCCGGTAATGGCTTTTGTTACCATGGGGTTCGAACACAGTATTGCCAATATGTTTTTTATACCGCTGGCCATTTTCGAGGGTGCTGAACTTTCCTGGGCTACGTTTATCGTTAAAAACCTGATACCGGCAACGCTTGGAAATATTGTTGGCGGCGGCTTTTTTGTAGGTACACTGTATTGGTATGCTTATGTTAAAGAGAGGTAGCTTTTTAATTTTTGGATTTACGGAGGATCAGTTTAATTTTGAGGTAGATCAAATATTTTATCGCTCCGCTGCGACCTACTTTTTTGCCTCGTTTTTGTGTTAAAACAAGAATGAAGGCCCTCGGTAGGGAAAAGAAGAACAAGACTACAAAGTTATTTCGCTTCAGTCCACCATATTTTCAATGTGATTCTTACAAAAACAAGCTCGGGAATTATTTTTTTGCAAAAAAAATCGTCACCCAAGCTAAAGTCGGGAGACGATTGAATGCATCTGTTTAATTTATTGCGCAGGCTGTATTCTTCCAACTTCCTGATCCAGAAGAAACAAACTCCGCCCTTCTAGTCCAACTATATCAATGCGGTCTAAAATGCCTTTAAACAAGGCTTCTTCCTCATGTTGTTCAGACACGTACCATTGCAGAAAATTAAAACTGGAATAGTCTTTTTCCGATAAGGTAAGGTCAACCAGATCATTAATTTTTTCTGTTACCAACAATTCATGTTTGTACGTTTGCTCAAATACATCTTTCAAACTATCAAACTGGGTTGGTGGAGCTTCAATGGAACTAACAATTGCCATACTGCCTGTTTCGTTTATGTAATCGAACAATCGATACATATGTTCCAGTTCTTCCTTACTGTGCTCGCGCAAAAAACGGGCAGCCCCATTCAATCCCTGGTCAGCACACCACGAAGACATTGCCAGATAAAGGTTTGAAGCATAGTGTTCGGCGGTTACCTGTTCGTTCAGTTTTTTGAGTACATTTTCTTTTAGCATGAGTATGTTTTTTTTGAATTATGAATTATTAAATCATACGTACAAACCCCCAAAAAGATGTAATCTAAAATTAAACAAAAGGCTGCATGGATTTAGCTTTTTTGAGAGCGAACATTTTTTATGATAAGCCGAACAAATTCATCCACGTCAAAACCACCACGTTTGGCTATCATCTCAAGTGTGGCAATATTGCCCATTGTGTTAAACACCACCGGATTTTTCAACTGTCTGAATTTGGGGTTCAGCTCGATCAAATAATCACGCAAAAAGGGATACTTTTTAAGAAGAGGCGCAATTACAGAGTCTTTCGTAATCTTAAAATTATCATCTTCTTTCTTTGCCTCAGCCTTTTCTTCACTCTTTATCTCATTATCCCAGGTAAGCAACTTGCACGAACCTTTAAGGCTGCGGATGTGCGTAACATCCTGCATCATTTCCAGTACCCCGCGGAACACGCCGTTCTCGTCGCGCACGGCATTGTAAATAATGTAAATGAATTTGTCGCCCATTTCGAGCCAGAATTCGGCTTTGTCCTGTTTGCCTTCGCGAAACGCTTCGATGATGGCCTCTACTGTTGCCACGCTTTCACGCGGGTGGCAGTTTTGCACTTTCCGGCCAATGACCCCTGCACTGCGCGGAAAAACACGGTGCTGGGTATCGCTGTAAAATTTCACTACATCGTTTTCATCCACATACGAGAGGTCGACTTGCAAGTGCTTGAAAACGAGGTTTATTTGTTGCAGGGTTAGTTTTCCCATCGCCACATCGAACACTTCACCATCAGCAGCCTTTTGGGTAATACCGTGTTTGGCAAGCACGGCTGCCAGGTCGCTCAATAAATCGGCCGGCTTCTCTACTGCCGTTTCTTGTTCCAGCTTCTTTTTTCCGGCTGGGTTAAACAGAGGTGGCGTTTCAATCAGGCAGTAGCCAATTTCATCATCGCTTATACGCATTTTTGCAAATTCCTCTTCGCTCAAAAGTTTCAGCGAAGTGGGGTAAAGAATTTCCCGTTCTTTTTCGAGGATGTCGCGCACCAGGTGAATGACATTGTGTTGCGCTTCCATGAACTTTTTATCTTTGTCTTCTTTCAACAAAAGAAAAGCGGCTTTTACGGCATCGCGTACGCGGTTGTCAAAAGTCCACATCACGGTTGAAGGGCGGTCGAAACCTTTTTGCTCTAGCGCCGAAAACAACTGGTTTTGCTTGCGGCTGAAATGGATGTTTATCTGGTTAAGTTTTTCGTACAACTCAAGCCACTCGTTTTTTATGAATTTGCCTTGCATTTTTTGTTCCATTTGTACCACCAACTTTTCCAGTTCGGCAGCTTCGCTGGCATATGTTTGAATGGGGTGACCGGGTGGCAGGTTCAAATCGTCTTTTACCAGTACATCCTGGAATATTTCAATAATGTCGTCCATTTCTTCCACCATCGTTTCGTCGGTAATACCGTGCTCCAGCATCTGTTGTTCGCCGTAGGCAAATTCCTCGGGCGTTATTTTGTCGAACGATTGATTGACCAGTTTCTTTGCTTCGGCAGGCTTTAGTTCACCTTTAAATACCTTCAATTTGATGTCCATGATTTTCCCCATTTTTACCGGGTCAAGTTCAAGGTGCTGTTTCATCTCAGAATCAACTCCTGCGGGGAAAAACCAGGCGTGGAATTCTTCCGGGCCTTTTTGTTCCACTTTTTTATCGAAGCCGCGTTTTTTCATTAACTCGTACAAAGGGAACGGTTCAAACTCTTTGATGATGTGCAGGCCGTCGCCAGGCTGTAGTTTTTGCAGCGCATCAAGCACGCATTGCTGAAATTCTTCTGTTTTGCCGCGGCCATCAAGGATGGTGTATCTGATATTTTTACTCATGGAGCGCTAGTTTCTCTGTAAAACATTATTACTTTCCTTTAGTTCAGAAATGTGACACACAAGATAAGGAGCTTTTACTGTAACCATTCGGCCAACCCCGTCTTGTTTTTGTAGACGGAGTGGTTTTCTTTCAAAGTTTCTTTAAAATGTTCGGAGAACTTTGAGCGGTTTAGGAGTGACTTTGGCTTAGGGGTTTG
>JBKEDN010000101.1:0-2214 GCA_047975435.1 Draconibacterium sp.
TCAAACCCCTAAGCCAAAGTCACTCCTAAACCGCTCAAAGTTCTCCGAACATTTTAAAGAAACTTTGAAAGAAAACCACTCCGTCTACAAAAACAAGACGGGGTTGGCCGAATGGTTACAATTCAGCGACCTTTACATTTACAAAAACCAAAAACTAACTCGTTATGAAGCACCCGGGACTAACAATCGCTTCTATTTTCATCCTTGTTTTTATTTTTTCAGTGACCGGATGTAAGGTACCTGCCAAAAACGAAATACACTATAAAATACCCACACAGCTAAACGACGGTTTACAAGTTGGCGATGCCGCTCGCGCCGGACTGAACACCAAACTATTGGAAGACGCTGCAAAAGCAATCGAAAAGGGTAAATTCAGAGAAATTCATTCGATGCTGATTTATAAAGCCGGCCGGTTGGTTTTTGAACAGTATTTCGAAGGGCACCAATACCAGTGGGATGCACCAAAATATCATGGAGATCTGGTTCAGTGGTCAGCAACAATGCCGCATCCGGTTATGTCGTGCACCAAAAGTATCACATCGGCCTGTATCGGAATTGCCATCGATAAAGGTTTTATAAACAGTGTCGATCAGTCGATTTTTGATTACCTGCCCAATCATCAGCACCTGAAAACCGACAACAAAAACTACATTACTATTGAACATCTTCTCACCATGACTTCGGGCTTGGCCTGGGATGAATGGCACGCAGCACACGGCGGAGAACTTACAAATGATTATGACCATCTTTATGTGGTTGACGACCAGATTAAAGCCGTGCTGGAAAGACCGTGGCAGGCGGCTCCCGGCGAACAATTTATCTACAACGGTGGCGGTATCGTTATTCTGGGCGAGATACTGAAAAATGCCACCGGAATGAATATGGATGCATTCGCAGCAAAATATTTATTCGAACCGCTGGGAATCGAATCTGCTGCGTGGTGGAGCTATCCCAACGGCCGGCTCGAAACCGCCAGCTCGTTAAGCCTTACACCGCGTGATATGGTGAAATTTGGTGTACTTTACCTAAACAATGGCATGTGGAATGGAGAACAGATTATCCCTGAAGAATGGGTAGAAAAAAGTGCAACAGCGTTCCACAATAATTCAGGAATCAAACTTCCCATAGAAGATTCAGGGCTGAACGCTTACGGTTACACCTGGTGGATCAGCGAATTAGATTATAAGGACCAGAAAATAAAAATGTACCGCGCCAATGGTTGGGGCGGCCAGGTAATTGCCGTCGTTCCCGACCTGGCTATGGTAGTGGTTTTTACCAGCGGAAACTGGGCAACAAAATCAAAGCTGTTTGCTCTCGTTAAGCGATACGTACTACCCGCATTAAACCACCAATAAAAATCTAAAAAATTAACAAAATGAAAGCTGTAATTTGCGAAAAATATGGCTCCCCGGAAGTGCTTCACAGCGTTGAGGTTGATAAACCGGTTCCCAAGGCCAGCGAAGTTTTGGTTAAAGTGCTGGCAACAACTGCCAATGCCGCCGACGCCAGAATCAGGAGCGCTGATTTTCCTTCGGTTTTTAACCTGCCGGTAAAACTGGCCATGGGTTTTAAAGGCCCGCGTAAAAAAGTACTTGGTGTTGAACTTGCCGGTGTTATTGAAGCTGTAGGAAAAAAGGTGACACAATACAGTGCAGGCGACAAGATTTTTGCTTCATGCGGAGCTGCTTTTGGAGCCTACTCAGAATACATCTGTCTGCCCGAAAATGCTGTAATGACAACCAAACCGAGCAATATGAGTTTTGAAGAAGCGGCTGCTGTTCCGCATTGTGCATTGGCTGCCTTGCACTACCTGAAAAAAGGGAATGTAGATACCGGACAAAAAGTGATGATCTACGGAGCTTCCGGCGGAATCGGGACTTATGCGGTTCAGCTCGCCAAAGCATTTGGAGCAAAAGTAACCGGCGTTTGCAGCACCGGAAACATATAACTGGTAAAATCACTGGGGGCCGACCAGGTGATCGATTATACCCGCGAAGACCTTTCTATAGAAAACACGACATACGATGTTATTTTCGATACGATTGGTAAAGCGCCGATTACACAGTGTGTTAGCCTACTCAAGGAAGGTGGCATGTCCCTTCTATGTTGTAATCCAAATTTTGTTTTTAGTAATTTGCTAATTGTCAGCTATTTATAATTATTCAAAATAATACTTTCGGGCAATACAGAGCCAGCAGGTTTTCCTCTCCTGGT
>JBKEDN010000118.1:0-6993 GCA_047975435.1 Draconibacterium sp.
CTGTTTGTCCCTGTTGCTTTGTATCTTGTCCTCATTGTATAAGAATATGCTCCTAAGATACTATTTACTATTATAATAGGCTGATTGGTAGATTTTTAATTTTTAGAGGTTTCCTTTAATAAGAATGGACAAATGAATCTGATAATCAGACTAATATTAATAGTATCTGCTTTCTTGTTTCTTTGCGAATGTACCTCACAGAAAAAACAAATCGCCAGTTGGTCTTTCGAGGTTAATTTGCAGAATGAAACCCTGGAGGCGGTTTCCAACCAATATACACCGGTTCAGTCATTAAAAACAAAGGCAGAATTTGTTGCAAGTATGAGTAGGAAAGGGCTGCGTACTGACGGTTATTCTACATTTTTCAAGCATCAATTTAAAAAGGAAATAACTGCTCCAGTTTCTGTTGACGGCTGGTTTGCCCTTGAAACTTATCCAACAGATACCGCCGGATTTTTCTCAATAACACAGGATTCGCTGAACTGGATTTCAGTTTGTGTTGATCAGTTCGGAGAGCCGATGATTTCGGTATGTAATCAAGGAGAAATTTCCTGGTATCCTTCCAATATTAAAGTAGAGAAATTTAAGTGGCTAAATGTGGTCTTATCCGTTTCAGCTAAAACGATAAACTTGTACCTGAACGGAGAAATAATCGTAGTGGCAGGAGGCGAGTCATTTAAACAGCCAGATTCTTTTACCAGGCTGTTGATCGGACGGGACACACGAGAGAAGAAGGTCCATATTTTCCCCGTAACTTATATTAATGGAATTATTGACGAAGTAACGATTTGGAATAAAGCACTTTCGAAAAGTGATCTGGACAAGAATAAAATTGAGTTATTGGTTGAAAATACCCAAAAAATAGAGATACCGGAGAGCCGGTTCAAAGACGACTTTAATCGACCAAAATACCACCTCCTCCCAGCTGCGAACTGGACCAATGAAACCCATGGATTAATTTACTATAAAGGGGAATATCACATTTTCAATCAAAAAAATGGCAGCAATGTCTATCTGGGACAAATCAACTGGGGGCACTTTAGCAGTCCAGATTTAGTCCATTGGATTGAACATCGACCGGCTCTTTCTCCCGAACCAGGCTACGACCAGCTCGGGATTTGGTCTGGACACTGTGTGCTTGACGATCAGGAAAATCCTGTTATAATTTACACTGGTGGCGATGGAGGAGCAAATGGAATGTGCCTCGCGTTTCCAAAAGACAGCAGCTTGGTTGAATGGGAGAAATATGATGGAAATCCGGTGATTGACGGGTCGCCTCGGCAATATACACGAAAAGATTTTCGCGATCCTTATGTGTGGAAGGAAAACGATACTTGGTTTATGATCATTGGTTTTGGTATTGAAGACAAAGGTGTAAAAAAAGGGACTGTATTGCTTTATCAGTCTTCTGATCTGAAGAGCTGGGAGTATATACAGCCCTTGTTTATTGGAGATCCAGACAAAGATGGGTCCGGTATTTTCTGGGAAATGCCTGTTTTCTGGAAAATGAACGGGAAGTATATTCTATCTGTGAATCCGATTCCCTATGACGGGAAACCTGCCATCGCCATCTATTGGGTGGGCGATTTTGTCAACAATCATTTTGTACCTGATCACAAAATGCCACAGAAGCTCGAAGTGATTAACCGGATGCTTTCGCCTTCGGTTGCTCTGGACGAGAACGAACAAACCACAGCCATTGCCATCATCCCGGATCTTATTCAGGGAGAACTTCAAATGAAGCAAGGGTGGACACATTTGTACAGCATTCCGCGTACCTGGGATTTAGTGAATGGAAAGATTTACCAAAAACCGCATCCGGCGATTAAAAGATTGCGAAAAAATCAAACCTCCTTCTCCGAACAGGAAATACCCCCCGGGCAAAACCTGGTTGTTTCAAGCGGAAAACATCAATTGGAAATTTTAGCCAAAATAGTTCCTCAAGATTGCGAACGGTTCGGATTTAACATTGGCAAAAGTCCGGAGAACGAGGAAGTGACCCCGATCTACTTCGATCTCAAAAACGACAAGCTGCTTGTTGACTTAACTCGTTCAAGCAAAAACGAACAAATTCACAAAAGAATAGAATCGGGAGATTACAGGCTCAAAAAGAATGAACTGGTCGAACTGCACATGTTTATCGATGGTTCAGTGGTGGAAGGCTTTATTAACGGTAAAGATGCTTTTACGACACGCATTTTCCCTGAATTTGAGAACAGTAATGAGGTGGAGCTTTTTTCTGAAGGTGGTAATGCCAAACTTTTGGAGATGAATGTATGGGAACTAGAGAGCAGTGGTAACAAAACAGACTTCTAAATCATGACAAAAACACGAAAATATCAAATTGCATGTGGAATGATTCTTTTAGTGATGGTCGCTTTTGCGTCATGCAAAAAGAAACAGCCAACCAAGAGCTTTTTTGACGAAAAATATCGCCCGCAATATCACTTTTCCTTTCCTGACCGTTGGATGAACGATCCTACCGGGATGATTTTTTACAAAGGACGGTACCATCTGAATTTCAGGAATGCATCTAGCACCGACCTTATTCATTGGGATTTTTCTTTGAAGGAAAGGGAGAGAAACGACAGTATCCAAATGATGTCCGGCTCATCTGTGATCGACTGGAACAACACCTCCGGGTTTGGGCAAAACGGGGAGCCCCCCATTGTGTCTATTTACTCCGAATTAAGACATGCAGATTTTATCCAGCAACAATCCGTCGGATATAGCAATGATGAAGGATTCACGTTTACACCTTATAAAGGGAATCCGGTTATTGACATTAACTCCACCGAGTTTCGCGACCCAATGGTTTTTTGGCACGAACAGACAAAAAAGTGGGTGATGGCAGTAGCGTTGGCTGGAGAATGTAAAGTACGTTTTTATGGTTCGAAAAACCTGAAAGAATGGACTTTTTTAAGCGACTTTGGGCCTTATGGCGCCCGCGAAGGCGTTTGGGAATGCCCCGATTTATTCCCGCTTGCAGTTGATGGTGACAATACAAACGTGAAGTGGGTTTTGGAGATCGATGTGCAACCAGTAAGCGGACAATATTTTGTTGGGGATTTTGATGGTGAAAAATTTATCCTTGATCCGGAGTTTGAAAAAATGATTGGCTATGAGGATTATAAACCTGAAGGAGAAGTCTTGTTTGATTTTGAGAGCGACTTAGCCGGATGGAAAATCGAGGGAGATGCATTTCGTGAATCTCCGACAGAAAACCAGTTGTATTTTCAGTGCGCTGTTCTTGGGAAGGAAGGCAATAAATTCATCGATAGTTTTTATGACAAAGATGCTTCTAACGGGAAACTAACCTCCCCTGATTTTAAAATTACACACGATTATATCAATTTTCTCATTGGCGGGGGAAATCATCCCGGAAAAGAATGTGTCAACTTGTTGGTGGACGGGAAAGTTGTCAGAACAAAGACAGGTTACAATACGGAGGCGTTGAAATGGGCTGGCTGGGATGTGAATGATTTTAAAGGCAAATCAGCAAAACTTGAAATTGTAGATAACTATGATGGTGGGTTTGGTCACATCACCGTCGATCATGTCATGCAAAGCGATGAAATGTCATCGGATAAGTGGGAACAAGCGCCGTGGATTGACTATGGCCCCGATTTTTATGCGGTAAGATCATGGGTGAATATGCCCGAGAATGACAAGCGCCGAGTTTGGTTAGCCTGGATGAGCAACTGGCTCTATGCTCAAAATGTTCCTACTAGCCCGTGGATTGGCTTTCAGTCTTTTCCCCGGTCAGTTGAACTGAAAACTTTCAACGAAGGCATACGTCTCGTTCAAAATCCAATTGAAGAAATTAAAATGCTCAGGGGAAAACATTTCCGAACCGAGAATATGTCAATCGGCGGACAACAGTCAATTAATGGGTTTCACCCCAAAAAAAACACCTATGAATTGATCGCCGAACTGGAACCGGGTGAAGATGCAGAAGTCGGATTTCGACTTTGTGTGGGGGATGGTGAAGAAACCATTGTAGGCTATGATGCAAAAACCGGGATTATGTATGTTGACCGAAATAATTCGGGAGAATCAGGATTCAGCACTTCGTTCCCTGGAATTTACCGGGGTCCACTGAACCAGGAAAACGGCCGGCTAAAATTGCATATTTTGGTCGACCAGTCATCCATAGAGGTATTTGGAAATGAAGGCGAAACCGTCATATCCTGCCTGATATTTCCGGACGCCAATAGTCTGGGAGTTGAAGCCTTCTCAAATAACGGGGGTTCAGAAATTGTAAAATTAGATATCTGGGAACTTAATTCAGTTTGGAACAATGAATAGTTCCTTCAAAAAGCTGAGAACATTGTCGAATTATGAATTTGGACACCGTCGGTTTTTCCAGAAATCAACCACTAATCTGACAATGAGCGACTAATATCAAAAAGAATATAATATGTATTAACTATTTAAGAAATAATCAATGAGAATCACACTAGTCCTGATTTTAGCAATCTTAGTAATTAGCTGCTCAACCAAAATGAGAGAAGGAACAAATAATCAGCAGCAACAATATTACACTGAAAAATACCGTCCACAATTCCACTTTTCTCCTGAGAAAAAATGGATGAACGATCCGAACGGTATGTTCTATTACGAAGGTGAATATCATCTATTTTACCAGTATTATCCTGATTCAACCGTTTGGGGGCCCATGCATTGGGGACACGCCATCAGTAAAGATCTGGTTCATTGGGAGCATCAGGCTATCGCCTTGTATCCCGATTCTTTGGGTATGATTTTTTCGGGAAGTGCTGTTGTGGACTGGAACAATACTTCCAGGTTGAGTTCAACAGACACCCCTCCACTGGTGGCGATCTACACGATTCATAATAAAGAAGGTGAAGATGCGGGAGGAAACGATTATCAGATGCAAGGTGTTGCCTATAGTTTGGACAAAGGCCGGACATGGACCAAATATGCAAATAATCCGGTTCTGAAAAACCCCGGAATCCGTGATTTCAGAGACCCTAAAGTCACCTGGCACGAAGTTTCAAAAAAGTGGGTTATGACCTTGGCTGTTCAGGATCATGTGGAGTTTTACACTTCACCAAATCTGATCGACTGGACAAAAGCCAGCGAATTTGGTGCTGATCTTGGAGCTCACGGAGGCGTGTGGGAATGTCCTGATTTGTTTGAAATAGAGATTCAGGGATCTGACGAGAGCAGGTGGGTATTGCTGGTGAGCATCAACCCTGGAGGGCCTAATGGTGGTTCTGCAACTCAGTATTTTGTCGGCGACTTTGATGGAAGCAAATTTACTACAGCTCAAACCGCAACAAAATGGTTGGATTACGGCCGTGACAACTATGCCGGCGTAACCTGGAGTGACGTACCAGCAAATGACGGACGTCGCCTTTTTATTGGATGGATGAGCAATTGGAGCTACGCGAACGTTGTACCCACTGAAAAATGGAGAAGTGCAATGACCATTCCCCGAGAACTGGTTTTAGAAGAAGTAAATGGAGACTTAATTGTTGCCTCGGTTCCGGTGGTTGAACTCCAGCGAATCATAAATCATAAAGTAGAGCTTTCTTCAGAGGTTATTTCCGGACAAATTCAACTTGAAACAAAAGATATTGAGCCAATGCGTTCAGAAATGAAATTCAGTTTTCAGTTAGAAATAGATTCTCAAAATGATGCTCCTGAAGAGCTTGGTGTAGAGTTAAAAAATGATCTGGGAGAGAACTTCAAAATTGGATATTTACCAGCTGAAAGTATTTTTTACATCGATCGTACAAATGGTGGCGTACATTCATTCTCCGATAATTTTGCCGGAAAGCACACAGCACAGTATGAAGCCGGTGAAACAATAGAAATACATTTATTTGTTGATGAAGCATCAATAGAAGTGTTTGTTGATGGAGGATTGCTTGTGTTTACCGATATTGTCTTTCCCTCGGTGCCGTATGACAAAATAGGGGTATTTTCAAATAACGGAAGTATAAAACTTCAAAAGGGTGAAATTTGGAGTTTAAATTCCATTTGGAAACCCTAACTTCTGTTTAGTTAGATAAAAAGGCCCGATCCTCGAATCGGGCTATTTTTTTGCATAATCGGATGGCGAAATACCAAACTGTTTCTTAAAGCATTGTGCAAAGTAAGACGGCGATGAAAATCCAACTTCGTAGGCTATTTCAGACATACTCATACGACTTGTATTTATCAATTCAAGAGATGATTTGAGCTTTACCATGCGGACATATTCACTTACTGACATTCCTGTGATTTTCTTGATCTTACGATAAATTTGCACTCTTGATAAACCAACAAGATCGCTGAGTTCTTCCACTGTAAATTCACTCTTTTGCAAGTTGTCTTCAACAATTTTAGAAATGTTATTAAGAAACTTTTTGTCGAGTCTTGAAATGCCATCAGTTTCAGTTTCAATAAGATGCTGGCTCTTATAACGGTCGTGAATTTTCTTTCTTAATTCAAGTAATTTTTTTACTCTAATTTGCAAATGTACTTTACTAAATGGTTTGGGTATATATGAATCTGCCCCTTCATCAAGCCCATCTATTCTTTGTTCTATCGATGATTTTGCAGTTAATAGAATGATTGGGACATGACAGGTTTTAAGATCATTTTTGAGTTTATGTGTTAGTTCCAGACCATCCATTTCGGGCATCATTATATCACTCACTATTAGATCTGGTTCTTCCTCGTCAATCATTTTCAAGGCCACCTTCCCATTTTGGGCTTCCATAATATCATATTTTTCTTGCAAACATTCTTTGACATAAGTACGTACTTCCCTATCATCTTCAACCAAAAGAAGTAAAGGTCTTTCAGAAGATACCGGCCTCCTGCTTATTTCGTTTTTGGCCTTATCTGAATTAAGGTAGATTTTAGGAAACCTCTAAAAATTAAAAATCTACCAATCAGCCTATTATAATAGTAAATAGTATCTTAGGAGCATATTCTTATACAATGAGGACAAGATACAAAGCAACAGGGACAAACAGT
>JBKEDN010000204.1:0-9088 GCA_047975435.1 Draconibacterium sp.
ATCATTACCAGCATTATCGGAAAAATTACCGAAACACCGGAAAGCGCTTCTGCACCCACACCCTGCCCGATAAAAATACGATCGACAATGTTGTACAATGCATTTACAAACACACCAATAAAAGCCGGAACAAAGTATTTCAGCATCAACCGGCCAACATGCGCTTCTCTGAGTTCTTCAATATTTTTCATGAACCGCCTAAAGGTATAGAATAATGCTAAACATTTAAGAACGGGCTTTGTTTTGCCTCATTTAATAACGTATTTTTACAGCCATACAAAAGAGTAAAAACCGAAGAATGAAACAACAAAAAATAGATACTGCAACAAGAGACAAACTGTTTTCTGCCAACTCCGAAACGGTTTTATCTGCAATAGAAACACTTCGGGAGAAGGGAAACAAAGAATATCTTCCGATACTTTTCGAACTCCTGTTTTCTGCTCCGGAAGAAGAGGTAAAAAATGCCATTCTTAAATTGCTCGGAACGGTAAAAGACAAAGAAACTATTCCTGTTTTTATTGATGCCCTTCAGAACAAAAAATACATAAGTATCAGAAAAGAAATTGCAACTGCGTGCTGGCAAAACGGATTGGATTTTAGTGGCCACGTACATGTTTTTGCTGATTTGATTATTAACGAAAACTGGGAAGTTGCTTTTGAAGCTTTTACGGTAATCGAAAACCTCGAACACTTTCCGCCGGAAGAAGAATTCAAAGCCATTCGCCTTAAAGTTGCCGGAGCTTTGAAAACCGCCGACGAAAAAAAACAATATTTCCTGGAAGAAATCTTACGAATGTCCTCCTAAAAGAGAAAGTACTTGAGGAGTGTAAATAAAATAGGGGTTTTGTTGTGCTTTGTTTTTTCGGGCCTGTTGTTGCATGCTCAAAACGAAAGCCTCGTGATTCCTTTTTGGAACCGTGTAATCACCAATCCGGGGTTTGCAGGGTTTGATAACACTACTTCCGTACATACCGGAAATCATTATTATCAGCTAAACGATTCGCTTGTTTATAATCTGTTTTACGCAACATACGATACATACTCTGACAAACTCAAAGGCGGAATCGCTTTTTACTTTCAACAGGGCTTAATCGGGAGCAGAAACATCAGTACCACAGAAGCCGGGTTTAGCTATGCCGGATTTCCGAAAAAAACAAAAAACGGCACTTTTCGGCTCTCCGCAGGGGGCAATTTACTGTTTGCTACCAAACAATGGTGGGTTCATACACTCGACCGGATGTTGATGGATCAGGAAGCACAACCTAATCTTCCGGGCAGAGAATTTATGCGTTATGCTATATTTAAACCCAGGGTGGGATTTCTTTGGGATACAGAAATGCTCACTTTAGGAGCTACGGCGTGTGTTCCGCTGAAAATGGATATGGCCGTCGATTCGCTCAACTCCGAAGGTAATCCGGCAAATTTTGTAATATATCTCTCAAAAAAAAGTAAAGGTTATAAAAACGGGCTTCGCTCTAAACCCTTTATTTTAATTCCCGAAATGATCGTGTCATACAATACCGATTTGTTTCTGGGCCGTTTTAGGGTATTTGCCCGGCACACCGATTACACAATTGGTGCTTTTTTACAAAGCGACTTTACCAACCACATTCATACATTGGGAGGCACACTTGGTTACGCCAGCGATTATACCCGGATCGACTTGAGTGCAGGCGCAGGAATTCCGGGGATTTCAGATGAGATTGGCTTTTGTGCAGAGGTGGCTTTGCACATTACAATTCCTGAAATTGACTACTCCCGAATTAATCCTTGGGGAGTTAAAAGAAAGTAGAAAGGATTTTGTAATTTGGGCGGCCAACAACTTTTACGGGATCTGATGAACCTGAAACAACTGGTGTATATAGTGCTCTTCTTCCCCGTTGTGGTCTTTGCTCAAGATCCGGGGTACTCGCAGTTTTTTGCCAATCCGCTTCATTTAAATCCTGCCTTTGCCGGAACTTCCGAATTACCACGGGCAGTTATTAATTACCGGAACCAATGGCCGCAGAACGGGACCTCGTATAGCAACTACTCTATTTCTTACGACCGTTTGACAAGAAACCTCAAATCGGGCGTGGGTTTTCAACTCTATTACGACCGGGAGCCCAATAACATGGTTAATACAACGTCGGCAAATGCAAACTATTCACACCATGTTCAACTCGGAAAAGAAACGTTTATGACACTTGGATTACAGGCCGGTATTGTTTTTAAACAGTTCGATCTTGACCAACTTGTATTTCCCTCCAATATTGATCAAATTTCAGGGGAAATTACGGGCAATATTCCTGTAAATATTTCCAACGACCGGAAGGTGTTTCCCGACTTTGCTGTTGGAACTGCAGGACAATACCGTGAAGCATTCTGGGGTGCCAGTGTACATCATCTCTCGCAGCCCAACGAATCAATTATTGAAGGCGACCAAAAAGGTAAACTACCCCTAAAAATTACAGTTCATGCCGGGGCCCGTTCCAAAAACTTCCACCATGGCTTGTTGTCGCGCGAATACAAACTATCGCCCAATATACTTTACCAGCAACAGGGAAGCTTTAAGCAGTTAAACCTCGGAATTTATATGATTGAAAAATCGTTTGTGTTTGGCGGATGGTTCAGAAACAACCTGGACAAAAGGCCTGATGCCTTGATTGCACTCATAGGATTTGCACGCGAGAAATTCCAGTTTGGCTATAGTTTTGACTACACGCTTTCGAAACTATCGAACTACAGCTACGGTTCCCACGAAATATCGCTGACTTTTTTTATGGATGTTAAAAGCAAAAGAATGATTCATAATAAACTACTGATACCGATGATTTAATGAATAACAATATTGTATTCATCTCGTCTCATCTCCCACGGCACAATAAATTGCTGATCGATTTCTTTCCTACTGCTTTTTTCCAGCTTCACACGGTATCCCTTAAATACCTGATGTCTTTTGTCAGTCAAATCTTTTTTTGTCCATCCTGATCTATTCATTTTGTAACAACTTCATGAAGTTATAAAGTTACAAAATACCGAAGTATAATAAAAGCACCCAGACACTTAGCAAGTGTTAATTATTAAAAAGAAAGCTTAATACAGCAACGTAACATTGCCCTGTTGAGTGTGTTTTTTCGATTTTACATCAATGTATTGAAGTACCCAGGTATAAATACCTGCCGGGGCATCGTTGCCATTATTCATTGTACCGTCCCAGCCTATGGCCGAACTTTTTGATTCAAAAACATTTTCTCCCCAGCGATTAAAAATCATCAGCCTGTACCCTTCCTCTATTATTCCGTCTCCGTATATTCTGAATTCGCGGTCTTCGTACCTGGGTGCATTGGGAGAAAAAGCATTGGGCGGGAAAAACCGGTCGAAATCGACACCCACCATTCGTCCCAGCGTATCTTTGCAACCAAAGTTGTTTATTGCCTCCAGCCGAACGTTAAAATCGCCAATTACATTGTATTTATGCGTGGGGTTTACTTCTTCCGAAATCATGGAACTATCGCCAAAATCCCAAAGATAACTGTCTGCTGCGCGGCTACTGTTATTAAAACTAATTCCCGGCGAGGTAATTACAACCACATCCGGTTCGGCATCAAAAGCAGCTGTTGGAACCGGGTAAACAGTTATCAGATCTTTCATTACCATTGAATTACGGCACCCCTCTTTTGAAATAACTGTTAATTCAACATCAAAAGTACGAACGGTATCAGACAAATTAACAAAAGTATGTACCGGTTTCTGTTCCGGAGAACTGTTGCCATCGCCAAAGTCCCAGAAATAGGTAGGTGCATATTCATTGGCAGTGGCTGCCAACATGGTTTGATGCGGGGAACACCCCGACGAGTCTTCCACAACAACCGTATTATCCGGAAGTGCAGCAACTGCTTTGGACGCCGAAATATCAACACAGCCTTGCTCGTTTACCTTTAGCCCAACGGTACGGTCCATTATAGTAAAGCCAAGCGGAATTTCAATTTCAACCAGCCCGGTTTCGGAGGCGTATTCCTCTTCGTTGTAATACCAGGTAAAAACCGCTTCTTCGATGGTTGTATCTTTAAAAGAAAGCTGCAGGTTGTAACGGTCGCACGAAGTTTCGTCCAGCTCAAATATTGCTTTGGGCTGATGATGAAAACCAATCCGGATTGTGTCGGCGTACTCGCAGCCCGTTTCGGCAATCATATCCAATAAAAAAGGGAAAGTTCCGTATTCAGGAACCGTAATTACCGGGTTATACGTATTCGGATCACTCACAGTCACCCGCTCATCAAGTGGTATCAGGTTTACTTCGGGATGCCCCTCGGTAAATGCAATCTTAAACTCCTGCGACAACGGCCCGCAATAAAAAGTATCCACCTGATTAAAATCCAGTTTTGGGTAAACATTGTCTTTTACATCAATATAAGCAGTTGCCGAAAGGTTTATGACCGGATCGCCGGGCATTCCGCCGTACTCTACAACATAACCTTGTGCTCTGTAGTATTGCGAGTTTGGCCCGTCACCCGCATTGGGCAAATCGTTCCATGATTTAGGAACTGATGTCGGATTTGCATTAATATGCGCATAATCCTCGTCAATACCGTTACCTTTATTTACATTGTTGGGTTCTCCTGTATTCCAATAAGAGAACATGTTGTTTACACGATAGCCGTTTTGATAAGTTCCCTGCCAAAAATGCGTGCCAGCTTCCGGTCCTGTCACCCACATCCATTTTCCTTCCTCGGCTTCATCGGTGGCACCAATCCACCCCACTCCGTCAATTTTTGTCCAGATAAAATTGTTTTCAGCACTCGACGTTATTGTGGCCAAATACCCTTTCAATCCATAATAGTCATCACCGGCAGCCAGATCACGGGCCTGCTTCCATGTAACATCCAGTTTAGGAATATAGCGATAGAAATGCCCCGAATCTGCTGTGAAAGGCAAGTAATCGGCGTCACGCAGGCTTATTGAAAAGGAACGAAGCCCCAGGCTTGGATTGGAGGATGTATTTCTGTAATAAACCTGAGCTACTGCTTTTTCATACTCTTCATCTGTCCCAACGCCTGTGATTTCCAGGTAACCACTGTTTGCATCCCACTTATACTTAAAATTTCCTACTTTATCAAATTCCAGAATATCCTCTCCGGTTTTATAATTGGAAATAGAAATTTTAATTCCCTCGGCAGGTTCATCAATCTGTACGTTACGAATATGAATAGAAGGGGCTACCTGTACCGGTTCACTGCAATACAACGACGGTACGCTTGCTTCGTTTTCGATACGGGGAATGCTATCCTGGTTCTCAGCAAAAACAAAACCGGCCATCCCCACAAAAATGACAAGCAGAATGAGGAAAGCCGGTTTTGAGATCATCATATTTTAATGCTTACTTTTTATTCGAGAAGTATTTCATAAACTGAGAGCGTTCATATACCATCGGATCCGGAATGTTTTTATACGACAATCTTCCGCGAAAATCGTCAATGGTTTTGAAATTCCATTTTTTCATAAAAACGCTTATATCTTCCAGTATTTTGGGAACAACAGATATGCCGTTTACATACAACGACGAGCAAAGTTGTGTTACCGCGGCGCCGGCAAGCAGTTGTTTGATTACTCCGTCTCCGTTATGAATTCCGGTAGAAGCAGCTATATCGAGGTTGCCAACTGCCGACGAAACGATTCCCACCCAACGCAGGCTCCTGCGGATATCGGACGGTGAGCTAAATACCTCTGAAGCGGTTAACTCCAATGTTTCCAGGTTAATATCGGGTTCGTAAAAACGATTAAACATTACAATACCCGCAGCTCCATTGGCTTTTAGTTTGTCAGCCATACCGATGATGTTGCTGTGATGTACCCCAAATTTTACTGAAACCGGAATGGAAACTTTTTGCTTCACTTTTTTCAACACATCAATGTAAAGCTGTTCTACAACACCCGGTTTTTCGTTTCGGTCGGTAGGCAGGTAAAATATATTCAACTCAATGGCATCGGCGCCGGCTTCTTCAAAATCTTTTGCAAAGCTGGTCCACTCTGACGAAGTTACGCAGTTAACACTGGCAATAACCGGCACATCCACGGCCTCCTTTGCTTTCTTAACCAGTTCAAGGTGTTTGGTTACCGTATTGTCGCGCAGGTAGTTTTTTATGTAATCCTCTGCCTCGGGGTACGAAGTATTGTGCTGATCTTTGCTTAGCATATTGGTTACTTCGTTGTTGATCTGTTCTTCAAAGATCGACTTCAGTACAATAGCACCGATACCGGCTCCGGCCAGTTCTTTTATTTTTTCTACCGAACTGGTTAAACCCGAACTGGCTGCCACCAACGGATTCTTCAGTTTTAATCCCAGGTATGTTGTTTCAAGATTTGCCATAAATAGTTTAAAGTTAATTGTTCAGAGTTCAAAGTTAAACTCCTATTTGATTTTTCAATTCTGATAATTTCTTTCTCCAAAAATTTTACTTCCAACCCGTATCATTGTACTTCCTTCTTCAATGGCCAGCTGATAATCATCCGACATGCCCATCGAAATTTCATCGAATGATTTGCTGTCCGAAAAATATCCTTTTTTCAGTGTATTAAAAATATTGTGCAACACACGGAATTCTTTTCTGATCTGATTTTCATCATCGGTATAAGTAGCCATTCCCATCACCCCGGCAATTTCGATGTTTTGAAGCGCCTGTACTTCTCCCGAATCCAGCATTTCCATTGCTTCATTTTCCGATAAACCAAATTTGGTACTTTCTTCGGCAATATGAAATTGCAACAAACATTTAATACTGCGATCGTTTTTACCGGCTTCTTTATTAATCATTTTCATCAGTTTCAGCGAATCAACCCCGTGTATCAGGTGAACAAAAGAAGCCATATATTTCACCTTGTTGGTTTGCGGGTGACCAATAAAATGCCATTCAATATCTTTCGGAAGGTCTTCGTATTTTTGTGCCAGCTCCTGTACTTTGTTTTCACCAAAAACACGCTGCCCCGCATTGTAAGCTTCCAGAATATCGCTGTTGGGTTTGGTTTTCGAAACAGCTACCAGTTTCACACCGGGCGGTAATCCTCTCTTTAGTTCCAATAAGTTTTTCGCAATCTCCATCCTTCCGGGAATTTGCTGTAAAAATAGCAATATTGCAGAGAATCGCCGAAGATCGGATAAAGGAATTTGAGATAAGCTTCGAGCTTCAAGCGTCTTTCTTAAACACAACACCTTACAAAATATATACGAATGCGAAATCCCATAAGCTTTTTATATATTTGCGCCCGCAAAATGGATGTGAGGGAGGAAATAATACAGCAGATGAATGCGTTAGGGAACAAGGGTGAAGCTTTTGTTTTTCTGATCGATTTTGAAGGGGAAGAAGCCATTATTCTGCCGCCCAACGATAGTTCGAAGCTGCTTTGGCAGGCCGGCAAGCATACAAATTTCACACTACAAAAGCCGGAGTCCCGGATCGAAAAATGGGAAACGCAGCCTGTTTCTTTTGAACATTACAAAACAGGATTCGACAGGGTGCAACATCACATTCACAACGGAGATACCTATTTGCTGAATTATACCCAGCCTACTTCCATCGAATGTAACCTTACACCGGAAGAAATTTTCCACCTGAGTTCGGCCCGTTACAAAGTTTTACTAAAAGACCGCTTTGTATGTTTTTCGCCCGAAACCTTTGTACAGATCAATCACGGCAAAATCGCTTCTTTCCCGATGAAAGGAACCATTGAAGCCGACAGCGAAAATGCGCAGGAAGAACTATTGAACGATTCGAAAGAACTGGCCGAGCACAACACCATTGTTGACCTGATACGTAACGACCTGAGCCTGGTTGCCGAAAATGTGACTGTGGAGAAATTCCGCTACCTCGATCGCATTAAAACCGGCCAGCGTGATTTATGGCAGGTAAGCTCGAAAATTACCGGCCAGCTTTCGGAAGATTATTGCAACAACATCGGAAGCATCCTTTTTACGCTTTTACCTGCCGGGTCAGTTTCAGGAGCCCCAAAAAAGAAAACCGTGGAGATTATACGCGCCGCAGAGAACTACAAAAGAGGTTTTTACACCGGTATTTTCGGATATTTCAACGGTTGCAACCTCGACAGTTGTGTACTGATCCGTTACGTCGAAAACCAAAACGGACAACTAGTGTATAAGAGCGGTGGCGGAATTACATTTATGAGTGACGCAAAAAAAGAATACGAAGAATTATTAAAGAAAGTCTATGTCCCTATTATTGATTGAAACCATCCGTTGTGTTAACGGAGAACTACATAACCTATCCAATCACCAAAGTCGTTTTAACCTGGTCAGGAAAAATTTCCTGGGCTGCACCGAAACCATTGTGTTGGCCGAGCACATTCAGGTACCCGATGAATGCAAAAACGGACTGTTTAAATGCCGCGTGCTCTATTCGGAACAAATTGAAAAAATCGAGTTTTTACCACACGAGTACCGCAGTATTCAATGCCTGCAGGTAATTAAAGACGATGCAATTGAATATAGCTACAAATATGCCGACCGCGAAAAACTTAATGATTTATTTAAGTTGCGGGGCGATTGCGACGATGTACTAATAGTAAAAAACAACTGCATTACCGACAGCTATACCGCCAATACCGTATTTTTTGATGGGAACAAGTGGTGGACACCCGATACGCCCCTATTGCCCGGGACACAACGCGCCCGCCTGATTTCGGAAGGGCTACTAAAGGTGTGCCGCATAACACTTGATGATCTCGAAAAATACACCAAAGTAGGTTTGATCAATGCCATGCAGGACCTCGAAAATATGCCGGTGATGGATGTGGATAAAATACGCAAACAGATTGCTGAAGTACATTCGGATTTTCAAATAACAGTTTAAATAAATTAGCGGGAAACGAATATTCAGGAAGTCTGCAAATTATATTATACACACCTGTTTGGATGCCGGTTTGTGTTGACACTCAGTTTAGAATTGGCTTTTCCGACCAAATCAAAGTCTATTGATTTTATTGAATTAGGCATTTAAGCAATAAATTTTGTACGGCAACGGCTCTGCTTTGACCATCCTGCGCAGAAGGTTGTCAAAGATGCCATCCTTCATGTTGCTCCGGTTGAAACGGTAAC
>JBKEDN010000213.1:0-5705 GCA_047975435.1 Draconibacterium sp.
AACTGTTTGTCCCTGTTGCTTTGTATCTTGTCCTCATTGTATAAGAATATGCTCCTAAGATACTATTTACTATTATAATAGGCTGATTGGTAGATTTTTAATTTTTAGAGGTTTCCTATAATAAATAGATAAATGGTAAATCCAAGAATAACGAGTACTGAAGTTCTTAATGCTCGAATAATGCCTTTTATTAGGTTCTCAATCCCCGGAACAAACCTGATAAACCTGAAAAATTTGAATACTCGTAGCAAGCGGAAAATAAGTAAGTAGCTTAAATCTAAATTGAGATTAAAAAATATTAAGAAACTCGGAACAGATAGTAAAACCAGTGAAAAATCTAATTTATTCCAGTTTGACGAAATATAATTAGTGAAACCATATTCGCGTACCTTGAAAAATAATTCAATGATAAATAAAATGGTTATTGCATGGTCTGTATAAAACAGAATTTGACTAACAATATTATTATTGATTTCAAATGCTCCAATAAATACAATAATAGCATTGATGATAATCAATGCCAGAATGAATGCTTCGTTTAAAAATAATTTCTTAATCAAGGAGCTTATGTTTAGAAAGATTCTCAGTCTGACGAAGATAAAAACAATTTCTTTTCAAAAGAAAATATATTTAATTACAGTGCTGTCCTAAATAATTTCGAATTTAATTTTTCTTTCCGGTAAACTGGTCAATTGGGACAGATTTTGTTCATTTTTCAAAATCAATCCCCCCAGTCAAACAATTTTCCTTGAACATAGAGTATTGGAATTGGCTCTGGTTGTTGTTCAAATGGGTTGTCAAGTAATCGTTTCAGGTCAAAAATCATTTATTCTTATCAGTAAAAAGTAAAAATCTGTCAAGCTATTTTAGGAAAGGTCATATTTCTTAAGTTCAAGTACTTATTTCGCAACCTTAAGCGCATATTTCTTGAGTTAAAGCGGCCATTTCCTGAAATGAAGCACTTATTTCGCGACCTTGAGTAGTCATTTCCTGGGTTCAAGTGCTTATTTCTCCGGTTGAAGCAGTTGTTTCCTGAGTTAAAGTTTCATACGCTGACCATCAGACAACCTTTGGAGAAACGAAAGGTGTATTCGAAGATAGCTTCTATTTTCCTCCTTTTGCCAACAGCCAAACCGACAATGCCATTTCTCCCAAAATGCTGGGAACGGCAACCAGGGTCAGGAATATTCCGGCCAAATCATCGTAATTGGGTAATACAAAATGAGCGGTAGTGTCAACCATGTACATGATGCCTGCCATCACCAAAAACAGGGCAATCCATTTGGGTTTAGGCAGAATTTTAGCCAGTAAAACCAGATGGCTGCCAAAAAAGAATAAACCGATCAACCAAATGATATTAAAAACATCGACATAAAAAGTGATGGTTTCGCTAGAATCTTCATTCAGCGTAAGCACCAACGCAAACACAGCCAGCCCCATAATTGTGGCATGCATTATTCGGAACCAGGTACTTAAATGAGTTAGGTTATGATTGCTGTAAAGTTTTAAAAGCCCCCAGGCAACCACCACGTCAAACAAAGCAGTAATTAAAAAGGCCATTATTCCCAAGCGCACCATCATGTTTTGCTGCTGAATGGTTTCGAGCGGATTTTGCCTGAGTGCTTCCAACATAAAAAAGTTGGCAAAAATGGCAGCAAAAAAGATGATCAGATAGCTGATTCCTGTAATGATGGAGAGTTTTCGGTGATTCATATCAAAAAAACTTTGAATTGTGTTGATACATAACCCGGTTTTGATCTGTTTTGTTTAAAATGAAAAAGTTCCATCCGTCGTTTGACAAATGGAACTTTTTAATATCCGTTTTAAAAAACATCCTTACTTCTTAAACAAAGGGTCGGCACCAATTGTACCCACCAGTTCGGCGAGGTATTGTTTCGATTTGGCGTGTGCCAGCATCTCTTCAGCCTGTTTCAAGCGGGCTGCAAGATTCATCTCTTCTACCAGCATTGCGTTTTGTGCATCGGCCATAAATTCTTTCAGATAAGCAATCTGCGATTGGTGGAATGCCACATCTTTCTGTTGTTTCAGCAACAAACGCTCTTGGTACCAGTCGCTTTTTACCACTTCTGCCCTACTAAACAATTTACGCAATTCGGGGGCGCTAATGTCTTTTCCTTCGTAATGACCGTAAGCCATTACATGCAAAAGCACTTTTAACGGCGGTATAGCAGCTTCCACGCTATCGTCTTCAAAATACGGCAAGGCGGCGCGCTGCATCGCTTCGGTAATATTATTAATACCATCAACAAATTCATCCATTCCCTGCAACTCGGGTTTTAGCATATGCTCGTTAAATACCGCCAGTGGCTCGTCGAACAAACGGTTCATACAACGGAATGCAAAGTTTTTGGTAATACGATAGCCCAAACGGCTGGCCAATACTTTTTGCCCCTTGTACTCAAAATCTTCCAGTTTTTCAAGGCTTCCGTTTGCGATCAGTTTTTTTGGATCGCGGTCTTCGGGAACCAAACGCGCCCAAATCTCCGGAACCAGAATACTGATGTCGTGATCAAAACGGTTTTCGGAACCAATGTAACCCGCAGCCGAGCTAAATCCGTTGTACTCGGTAAGGATATACGAAAGCAGTGCGTTGTTTAAATCGGTAGTCGGAACCAGCATATTGAAAGGCCCTTTGGTAAGTGCACCTTCCAGTCCGGCACCCGTTGTTGAAGGCGATTTACCTGTAATACTAGCGATAAAGTCCATAAACAACTCGGGCAACTCCTGGTAGTGAATCGGGTTATAAACAGCCAGCGGACGAATGCCTGCTTCTTTATCAGCCGGGTTATTCCTTCTTCCGGGTAAAACGGCATTTACAGGCCAGTACACCGAATCCTGCGGTTTTATTTTTCGGAACAAACGTGCCCCCACTTCTGCCAGGTACGAATCCGGTGTTTCTTCCTGGAAAATATTACGCTGCAAATAGCGGGGATTTTTAGTTGGCTCCCCGTCAACAATACGCGGATGAGAAGGTGTTACAAAGTAAAGATCGGAATCGCTTTTGGCTACCGATTTAATAAACTCTTTCACCGGCTTTGTATATTTCTCAAAACTGATAGCGTTCTCCATCAGCTCGCGTGCCTGCTCTTTGGTAAGCGGTTCGTAATTGGTAAGAAATGTATTGTTATCCACAATTTCACGTTCTGCTTCTTTATCGTAACCACGTATAACCGCTTCATCGGGGCGTTGAAACAAATAACTTTCGCAGTTGGCAACCAGTTTTACACTGGGGTTTGAATACTCTTTGTTGAGGTTACTCAAACGACCGGACGGAACAGTAATCGTTGCCGAAATATCATCTTCAGTCTGAATTTTTACACACGGAACAAAATCAGAACGAAGCTTGTGCAAATACCATCTTCCTTCCTGGTTAAAACCAATGCGCACATAGCTGGCGGTAATCGGGTTGTGTTTGTAACGCAACACATTTCCCGGACGCCCGTTAACAATTTCCACATTAAACAACTCGCGCCATTTAATATCCCGTTCTTCATTTCCGCGGTAATGACGTTTTACAAACAAGGCCAGGGTGCGGACATATTCCGGAATCTCATTCAGAAACTGATTGTATTCATTGTTGTACTGATCGGATGGGGTAAGTAATTTTACAGCCGACCCCAAGGTTCGCTCTTTACTCAGGAACGACCTCGAAGGAGCGGCATCAGGACGTATATTTTTCCAGCGTTTGGAATAATCGTAGTTGATAATTTCATCCACTTTGTTTTCGGCCTCCTCCAGGTTTTCGATGTAAAACGATCCGTATTTAATGGCGTTTTGCATCGACTTGGAAATTTCTGATTTTCCACCGCCTGAAACAGTGCTAGGTTTGTGGCAAAATACACCCTCGGGAGCTGTGTCTATAATACGCCACATGGCCTGAGTGGAATGTTTCACCAATTGAAATTTATGCCCGGTGGGGTGAACATATACCTTTTCCGGTGAGAGCTTCAAACTGTAATCCTGGTTTTTATATTTCCAGCTTACCGAACTGGTTTCCACATCTATATCGGCATTTTCGGGAATATAAACGATATGCTGATATTTTTTATCGATGGCGTAATTCCCTTTTTGCAGCTCAATTTTATCAGCCAGCAGTTTTTTAACTTCTTCAAAAGAATAAGGCTGCTCAAACTTTTTGGTAAAGTTGGTACCGAAAACACTGTCGCTCATATTTCCACGCGGAAATGCAATGGCTCCCCCTGAGTGCTCTTCTTCCACCAAACCATACAGGTTGGCCGAGTAGCTGATTTGTGTTTTTATTTCTTTTTTTGAATAGCCATAGTAGTTATCCGCAATCAATGTTACCACTACCCCACGATCGTCGCGGCAGGTAAGTTTAAAAGCACCGCCATCGTTGTATAATTCGTTCTCATCTTTCCAGCACATTCCTTCCCGGCGCTGACGTGCCGAAGCATCATCATGATGTGGAAGTCCTACATCTTTCTTTTTCAGTTTAGTAAGTTGCGGGGCAAGGATAATACATCCGGTATGGCCGGTCCAGTGTTCTACATCCAGGGCAGCATCGTTTACAGCCAGGTTATGGTCGCCGGCATTACCAAAAATTGTTTCAACAAAATCGAGGTTACTCACCAGGCTTCCGGGTGCAAAAAAGCGGATTTCCATACTTTTTTCGCTAATTACCCCTTTCACCTCGGGGCAAACCACCGGACGTAACAAAAGCGAAACCAAAACTTTTGCCTGTTTTTCCTGTGTGGAAGTAAAAGGTAACAGTTTGAGTTCATCAGAGGGGCACAAAGCTGCATGTAACAAATGTGCGAATGTAATTTTGGGCACTTCTTTTTTATCGAGCGGAACCGGTAAACCTCCTCTTACAATGTGGAAAGTACCTTTGGTAGTACGTTTATCGTTGGCCGGATTATTCAAAATACCCTGTTTCAGCCGATAGGAGCTGAGAAGTTCGCTTTTGAATTCTTTGCCATTCGGCGGCAAACTTAATTCGCGGGCCATTCCCCGCTGGTTGAGTACCAAAGTATCGTTTGGCAGCCGAAAGTTTTTATTAAAATCTACCTCTTTTAAATAGTCGTCAACAAAATTCTGGATACGCGTATCAACCGGAGACAAATGACCGCTTAATAATCTAGACTTCTGTCTGAAGCTGTTGATCAATCCTTCTGTCAACCCCAGAAACTTTGCGTTGGCGTATTTTTTATCCGCATCCGAATCGTCGTTAAATACCGGCTGTCCCAAAGAAGCCAGTTGAAGATTTATGAACTGGATCATATCGCGCCTGTCGCGCAAATTTTGTTTCCTCGATTTATTTGAAACCTGAGAATTTTCCATTTTACTAAATTTTCATTGTTTACAATTTACATATGGTTTCGTGACTTTTATTTCCGCTTAACCGGTCAGTAATTTTTCTGATAAATCTGTCTGTTTTTGTCATCTTAACGGAGTATAGTCAATTTTGGTTGCTCAAAGAGCACGTCTCTAAACCAGTTTTCTTTATTTCTGCACTAAAATTACACAATTCAGAACGATTACAGATAAAAGCAAATGCCAGTAACATAAGATTTAACGGAATCTTCTTTAGTCCCCTTATCCAGGAGGCTGTCCAAAAAGTAAAATTGGACAGCCTTTGTTTTTGTTATCCCTTTAAGAATTGTATCTTAAAGGCTGCAATGACAACGAAACCAAACGTACGATTTAAAGCGGTTACTTCCCAA
>JBKEDN010000217.1:0-3231 GCA_047975435.1 Draconibacterium sp.
GTTTGCGTCGATGAACAAGGAAAAAAGATTTCTGATAAATTTGAGAAAATGCGGTCGATGAAAATCTGCCGTGAACTCGAAAAACAACACGGATTGATTCCCGCTACTGAAAAGCAGCATCAGCAGAACGATAAAGTTTTCCTTCCTCTTGATTATCGAAAAGGCGATATTAAAAGCCAAATCGCTTCGGTGGTTCGGCATTTACCGAACTATTATCAATATCAATCTTTAGGAGAATACAATGCACTACTCTCTTTGTTCCATATCACTACGGAGAAAGTGGAAGGCGAACGCCACAGAAAAATGCAACGGGGTTTATTGTACATTCCACTTAATAAAAATGGAGAGCGAGCAGGAAATCCATTTAAAGCATCTTTATTCGGTAAAAATGCAGGACTTCCAGCGTTGGAACAACATTTTGAAAAGTGTAAAACCGCACTGAAAAACCATCCGAGCAAACAAACCTTGAAATTTGCTGTTACTAAAGCTTTACAGTCCACCAACAACAAATTGGATTTCAAAAAGCAATTAGGAGAGCTAGGCATTAATGTAGTGGTGAGAAGAAACGACACAGGACGTATTTACGGCATCACGTTTATAGACCACAACACCAAAATCGTCTGGAACGGCTCCCGTTTGGACAAGGAACTTTCAGCCAATGTTTTTAACAAGCATTGGAACAACAATGTTAAACCAGAGATAAAAAAAATCAAACTTACAAAACCTAAAATACCATTTGCAAAAGATGAAGAGCTTCCTTTAGAAAAACCACATCAATTATTCGATTTCCTACAAACAGAAAAACCCGAAGACGGACTCATTGAAGCATTGGGCGGATTATTACCCGAAGCACAAGGCGAAGATTACGAAGAAATTGATTTTGCGAATAGGATGAAAAAGAAACGTAAACGAAAAAGAGGAAGACAGTAAAAAAACGCCAAACACCACCACTTTAAGCCAACTAACACCTCGTTTTATAGCCGCCGTTTACAACTTCTAAATTCACGCCCGAACTTTTAAACTTTTTAAAATGCAGGGAGAAGACGATTTAAGAGGGCTTGCCAAAATCATGGCATTTATGCGTGCAGTAAGTATCCTTTTAGTACTGATGCACCTTTATTGGTTTTGCTACGGTTTTTTTATGGAACATGGCTGGACATTGGAAGTCATCAATAAAATACTGGGCAATTTTGACCGAACAGCAGGCTTGTTCTCACATACTTTATATACCAAAATATTTGCCTTGGTCTTGTTGGCGTTGAGTTGTTTGGGAACAAAAGGCGTTAAAAACGAAAAAATAACCTGGCCAAAAATCTATGTGGCTTTGGGAATTGGCTTTGTACTATTCTTTCTCAACTTTCCTTTATTAAAGCTATCGCCTGTTGTCGGAACATTTTTGTATATCCTTACTATGGCAGGCGGTTACATTGCCTTGTTGATGGCTGGTGTATGGATGCACCGTTTATTGAACAATAATTTAATGGATGATGTTTTCAATAATGAAAACGAGAGTTTTCAGCAGGAAACCAAGTTGATGCAAAATGAATATTCTGTCAATCTTCCTACCAAATTCTACTATAAAAACAAATGGAACGACGGCTGGATAAATGTAGTCAATCCGTTTCGGGCGACCATTGTTTTGGGAACACCGGGTTCGGGAAAATCGTATGCCATTGTCAACAATTATATCAAACAACAAATTGAAAAAGGTTTCTCGATGTACATCTACGATTTTAAGTTTGATGACCTTTCAACCATTGCCTACAATCATTTGCTGAAGCATCGGAATAAATATAAAGTCCAGCCGAAATTCTATGTGATTAATTTTGACGACCCCCGCAAGAGCCACCGTTGTAATCCTCTCAATCCTGATTTTATGACGGATATATCCGATGCTTACGAAGCGGCTTATACTATTATGCTGAACCTCAACCGTAGTTGGATTCAGAAACAAGGCGATTTCTTTGTTGAGTCACCGATTATTCTATTAGCAGCGATTATTTGGTATCTTAAAATCTATGAAAACGGTAAATACTGCACCTTTCCACACGCCATAGAATTGTTGAACAAGAAATATTCGGATGTATTTACCATTCTTACTTCGTATCCCGATTTGGAAAATTATCTGTCGCCCTTTATGGACGCTTGGCAAGGCGGAGCACAAGACCAATTGCAGGGGCAAATTGCATCGGCAAAAATTCCGCTATCGAGAATGATTTCGCCACAACTCTATTGGGTAATGACGGGCGATGATTTTTCGTTAGACATCAACAATCCAAAAGAACCAAAAATTTTGTGCGTAGGCAACAATCCAGACCGACAAAATATTTATTCGGCAGCGTTAGGTTTGTACAATTCTCGAATTGTAAAGCTCATCAACAAAAAAGGACAATTAAAAAGCTCTGTTATTATTGACGAATTACCAACGATTTATTTTAGAGGATTAGACAATTTAATTGCCACCGCACGAAGCAACAAAGTAGCGGTTTGTTTGGGTTTTCAGGATTTTTCGCATTGATACGTGATTATGGAGATAAGGAAGCTAAAGTTATCCAAAATACAGTCGGAAATATTTTTAGTGGTCAAGTCGTAGGCGAAACCGCTAAAAGCCTTTCGGAACGCTTTGGAAAAGTTTTGCAGAAACGCCAAAGTATGACTATTAACCGAAATGATAAATCTACCTCAATCTCCACACAATTGGATAGTTTGATTCCGGTATCCAAAATTTCTACCTTAACCCAAGGAATGTTTGTGGGAGCGATTTCGGATAACTTTGATGAACGCATAGACCAGAAAATCTTCCACGCCGAAATTGTTGTTGATAATGAAAAAGTTGCTGCCGAAACCAAAGCCTACCGAAAGATTCCGCAAATTCTTTCTTTTGTAAACGAACAAGGCAATGACCAAATGAAACAAGAAATCGACGGCAATTACCGTCAAATAAAATCGGATATTCTAAACATCGTTTCAACCGAAATGGAACGCATAAAAAACGACCCCAATTTGCAGCATTTGGTGCAAAAAGAGTAATTAGGCTATCAAAATTCAAACTAAAACAGCCCTATAAATTTACTATATTTGTGATTGCTTTTTATGAAACTTAAATCAAAAAATCACTGTTGTCCGGTAAATCGGAATATTTGTAATTTTTCTTTTCTAACTTTCAGTTAATCAGTTGTCATTATTTCTATTTTCAAAAGTAAGCCCCTTGCATTTCGGGAAATAGCGAGT
>JBKEDN010000264.1:0-12099 GCA_047975435.1 Draconibacterium sp.
CACGATGCAGCCGAAAATGCCGCAATCATGTATTCAATGCTGGGCTGTTGCAAGGCCCACGAAGTAAACTTCCGCGACTGGCTGGTCTTCTTTCTGGAAAACATCCACAGGTACGACAACGCCAGGAATTGAAGATTATATTATTTAACATCTTCAACGCGCATTTTTTTTAAATGTTTAGAAACGCATTAATGTTTCCGGAACCTTACAATTTGAATACTAAGTTAGGGCTCAACAAATGACCTTGATATACTGAGATGTAATCGTTCAAGATTAAACCGGGAAATTGGATTTGATTGTGATAACAATCCATAATTGGAAAGGAATTAATGAACCCAAATGGTTAATGATAGGTAATTCACACCAACCGTTCACTTTCTACGGTATAAACAAAACTATCGCCCCGGTAATAACCCAGGTTAAATTCTATCGGGTTTTTGTTCTCATCAAAAACCAGGCGTTTTCGGAACAAAACGGGCTCGTCGGAATTGATGCCCAGTTTTTTGCAGATAAATGAAGGAGCTTTTATGGCTGTAATTTCTTCTTGCGAAAGGAAAGCTTTTACCTTGTATTTTTCTTCCAGGATTTCATAGAGTGGCTGACTAAAGTCGTCGTTTCCCGTAATCCCAATCGAAGGATTAAAAAACGATATAAAATATACAAACGGAAAATTCTCTTTTCCTCTCAGTCTCTCCAGTGAAAAAACACGTGAGTCGGGTTTTAAATCGAAAAATGAAAGAACTTCTTTTTCGGGAACAACCCAGCTGATGTGTAATTCGAAATTGAAAACCTGGATGCCAAGCGTTTTCATTTCCTGTGTGAAACTTAACCAGTTTTTAGCTCTTCCCAACACACCTTTTCTTGACACCTTGGTACCATATCCTTTTTTGCGCGAAAGTATTCCTTCGTTTACCAGTTTTAAGATTGCGTAGCGCAAAGTATTTCTTGAAATACCGAGTTGGGCCGAAAGCTCAACTTCGCTGGGAAGTAGTTTCCCGTCCTGGTACTCCTTTTTTGCAATTAGCTTGCGTAAAAGGTTTTCGGCTTGTATATGTAATGGTGTTGAGCTTTTATGATCGATGTTCAACTTCATGTTTGTACATTTTGCGTTCTCAAAGATACATTAAACATGGTAAAATAAAATCTATTCTTGTAGAGTTCAAATCTTCTATAATTTAAGTATGTTTGTACAATGATATAAATGTATGGACATATTCTATTTGGTGGATAATGTTTTTTTTTTTGATCAACTTTATAATCTAAACCGATATGTACAGATTAATCAAGTATTTTCTGGGGATACTGTTTGTTGTGAATGGAAACGTTTATGCAGATGTTATCTGGGAAATTGGGGCAAACGACAATTCTGCTGTCGATTTGGCTTTGGGGCCATCCGGTTACAAACAATTTTTGAGTAAAGATTTTGGTTTTGAAGACCGCTATTATTTAATCGGTAATTCATCACCTAAAACCGATTTTCCGTATGTTTTGCCCGGGCCGGCCGATACCTGGGGCGGAACCTGGGGTACTTCGGGTTGGCGTACGCACGAAGTAAATATTTTGTTTGGCGTAAAAGATATGCCAGCAACAGGTAAGTGGAAATTGTATGTTGATTTGGTCGATTCGCAAGCCGACAAATCACTCGTAAAAGTTTCGGTGAATAATCAATCTGCCAAATTCCTGATAAAAGGAAAATCGAATAAGTCGATTGATGGCAAGGTTGAAGCGGGTTCAGAAAATATTCTCGAAATACTGCTTGATGAAGGAGTTATAAAGCAAGGCGGAAATTGTGTGACCATTACCGTGCTCGAAGGTTCGTGGATTATTTTTGATGCCGTTCGTATGGAAGGCCCCGCGGGGGTGGTGTTAACAAATAACAAAGAAGTTTTTATTCGGAATATTACTGTTGCAAACTACGAAATAACGAAAGGGGAAAAGCGGTTTCAGCCTTTATTGGTGGATGTGGAGCATCTTGCAGGCTCCCCGAAACTGGAAGTTGTTTTGGATATGCAACCAATTTATACAACGCAACTTGATACCGGGCGTTATCAATTGGAAGTTCCCATGCCGGCGGTCGCAAAGGAGACAAAAAGCTATTATCAAATATTGGTTGATGGAAAAGAAGTTCAGTCGGGCGAAGTTAAGCGTACCTCGCAGAACTTGCAGACCTTGGCTGATTATGTGGATACCCGGATTGGCACCGCCCATTCGCGCTGGATGATTGCTCCCGGGCCGTGGATGCCTTTTAGCATGGTAAAAATTAGTCCTGACAACCAAAACGCAGGTTGGCAGGCGGGCTATCAGCCTACTTTTGAAACCGTTGGTTGTTTTAGCCACATTCACGAATGGACCATGGCCGGGTTGGGTATGATGCCAACAAACGGCAAGCTGCAAACCAAGGTCGGCGACCAGTTTGAACCCGACTCGGGCTACCGTTCGCGTATCGACAAATCAAGTGAAGAATCGCCAGTGGGGCATTACAAAGTTTTTCTTTCCGATACAAAAATATGGGCTGAATTGACCGCTACCACACGGTGCAGTTTTCAACGTTACACATTTCCAGATGATCAGGATGGCCGGGTTATGATTGATATGCACGTTTCGGCCGAATACGATTATTTGTTGCCTGAAGTTGAAATTAAACAAGTGAGCCCCTACCGGATTGAGGGGAAAAGCCACCAGATTTCACCACGGCCTACCGTTTGGAGTAACGATGCCGACCAGGAATATACCGTAAATTTTGTGATTGAGTTTGATCAGCCCATCAAAAAAATGGGCGGCTGGAAAGATGATGAGATACTTGATTTAAACGTGGTTTCAGGAAAAGACCTGAAAGATGCCGGAGTGTTTGTTGAGTTTGATACTAAAAAGTCGGAAGTGGTGCAGGCTCGTACCGGAATTTCGCTGGTAAGTATCGAAAATGCTGCTGAAAACCTGGAAACGGAGATTTCAGTGCCTTTTGGTTGGAGTTACGAGGCGGTGGTGAAAAACCAAAAAGAGGTATGGAACAGTTATCTCTCGCGTATTCAGATAGAAACCGAAAACCGTCTGGAAAAAGTGCGGTTTTACAGTAATTTTTTCCGGTCGATGTGCCGCAACACCTGGAGCGATGTAAACGGCGAATGGATTGCCCCGGACGAAACCAAACAAAAACTGACAAACCCTGGCCACCTGGCTTTGGGCTGCGATGCCTTTTGGAATACCTTCTGGAACCTCAACCAATTCTGGAACCTTGTTACGCCGGAGTGGGCATCAAAATGGGTAAATTCCCAACTCGCACTTTACGATGCAAATGGCTGGCTGGGCAAAGGCCCCGCCGGGATGGAATATATCCCGGTAATGGTTGCCGAGCATGAAATCCCGCAGATGGTGTCGGCCTGGCAAATGGGTATTCGCGATTTTGACGCAGAGAAAGCCTTTACTGCCATGAAAAAAATGCAGACGACCCCCGCCACACAGGTAGCTGGCGGTTTTGCCGGAAACCGTGATTTGGAAGCCTATTTGAAATACCGTTATGTGCCATCCGATTTGGGGCGCTTTTCAAATACCCTGGAATATTCGTATGATGACTGGTGCCTGGGGCAATTTGCGAAGGCACTGCATAAACACGACGAATACCATGTATTTAATACCCGTGGGAGCTGGTGGAAAAACGCTTTCAATACGGAAACAGGTTATGCCCAAATGCGCCACAGCGACGGGAAATTTGAAGAGCCTTTCGACCCTTTTCAAACAGGCCGTAACCACCATTATGTGGAAGGGAACGCCTGGCAACTGAGTTATTTTGTGCCACAGGATGTGCCTGAAATGGCTGCTTATATTGGCAAACAGAAATTTATCGATCGGCTAAACTGGGGGTTTGAAGCCAGCGAACCGTGGCGCTACAATGCGCCTAACGACCAATATTGGGATTATCCGGTGGTTCAGGGAAACCAGCAGTCGATGCACTTTGCATTTCTTTTTAACTGGGTAGGAAAGCCCTGGCTGACACAGCGTTGGAGCCGCTCAATTATTGAAAAATATTACGGTACGGGAACAGCAAATGCTTATCTGGGCGATGAGGACCAGGGGCAAATGAGTGCCTGGCTGGTGATGGCTTCCATTGGCTTGTTTCAAACCGATGGAGGTTGCAGGGTAGGGCCGGTGTACGAAATTGCCAGCCCCTTATACGAAAAAATTGTAATCGACCTTGGCAAACGTTACAACCGTGGAAGCAAGTTTGAAATTACAGCTAAAAATGCCTCCCGCAATAATATATACGTACAAAGTGCAAGCCTTAACGGTAAAACCTTAAACAGTTTCCTTTTCCCTGCTTCCGAATTGCTGAAAGGCGGAAAGCTGGAGCTGGAAATGGGCGACAAACCAAATAAAAACTGGGGAGTTGAAAAATAAATTGGAACAGGCGATAACATCTATAAAAATACAATCAGTATGAAAAAATATCTAATCCTAATTTCCGGCTTTTTACTGCTTTTATCGTGTGGAAACGGCGAAAAAGCCATTAAAGCGGAATTATTGGGAAAAATTCAAAAAAATGAATCCATTATTTATACAAAAGAAAAAGCGCTTGAAATTGTAAAAACCGGATTTAATGCAGGCGATGGTTATGCCGAAGTATGGATCAGGGATTACAATACTTTTATTGAACTCGCTGGCTTAGTTTACCCTGCTGAGGAGTTGAAAGAGAACTTACTTGTTTTTTTCAGGATGCAGGGAGATGACGGGAATATAATTGATGGTTTTACGCCACGAAAAGATACAGTTATCCGGTATGATTTTATTTATACCGACAAAGAGCCACGATATGCCGGGCATAAAAATACGGTAGAAACCGACCAGGAAACATCGCTGGTACAGGCGGTTTACAAATACATCCGGGCAACTGGCGACCAAAGTATCTTGAAGGAACAGGTTTTTGGAATGTCGGTTGGACAGCGTTTGGAATACGCCATGGATTATTTGATGCAAAACCGTTATTCAGAAAAATACGGTTTGTTGTGGGGGGCAACAACTGCCGACTGGGGGGATGTACAACCTGAACACGATTGGGGCGTTGAGCTGGACGAAAATACGCACCGCGCAATTGATATTTACGACAATGCCATGATGCTTATTGCGCTAAAAAACCTGGAAGAAATGCTGCCGGAAGCCAAGGCGAAATGGGCTCCCATCCGTGAGCGTATTGCTGAAAACTGCCGAAAACATTTGTGGGATAGCGAAAAACAGAAATTTATACCCCATATTTATTTGGAAGGCTCTCCTTTTCCTGCTGATTTTGATGAGGAAAACATTTATTATTTTGGCGGGACTGCCATTGCCATCGAAGCAGGTTTGCTTTCAAAAAGGGAAATAAAAGCCTCGCTTAATGAAATGGTTTCGCGGGTAAAACAAGCGGGTACTGCTTCCATCGGCCTTACTTTGTACCCGGTTTATCCTGATGGGTTTTTCAAAAATCCGGGAATGAAAGCGTACAGCTACCAAAACGGGGGCGACTGGACCTGGTTTGGGGCACGGATGATTGAGCAGTTGGCGGCCAATGGGTTTCCGCAGGAAGCTTACGAACAGCTTCTGCCAATGACCGAACGGGTTCTAAAAGACAAAGGGTTTTATGAATGGTACACCGTGGAGAACGAACCACGTGGTTCAGGTACTTTCCGTGGCTCGGCGGGCGTGTTGTATTCCGCCATTTCAACCCTCGAAAATAATTTAAGCAAATAAAATAGCAAAGATATGACTAAAATGATCATTGTATTATTGACAGCCTGCTTGTTGGCTGATTTTTCAAGCGGGCAGGATTTAACAGATTATGTTGATCCAAACATCGGGACAGCCCATTCGCGCTGGTTCTTTTATACCCCGGCAGCCGTTCCTTTCGGGATGGCAAAACTGGCTCCCTCAACCAATGCCCATTACGGCAACAAGTCGGGCTGGGAGGCAGTTGGTTACGACGACCGCGACAGTTCGATTGAGGGTTTTGCCAATTTCCATGAGTTTCAGGTGGGTGGCATTGTGTTGGCCCCAACTGTGGGCAAGTTGCAAACCGTTCCCGGCGAACTGGAAAATCCGAATACTGGTTACCGCTCGCGTTTCAACCGCGAAAATGAATATGCCACTGCCGGGTATTATTCGGTTTGGTTAGACGACTACGATGTAAAAGCCGAACTGACAGCGACTAAACGTGTTGGTTTTCATCGCTATACTTTTCCTGAAACCAACCAAGCCAATATCCTTTTTGATATAGGGAACCAGCAGGGCGAAAGCGGAAAGGTGAGAGATGCTGCTGTAAGTTTATTGGAAAATGGCCGGGTGGAAGGTTACGTAATTACCGAACCTGAATACGTGAAAAAATACCAAAAAGGCGCTGATGTTAAAATGTATTTTTCAGCAATTTTGGATAAAAAGCCAACAACTTACGGAACTTTTAAAGGAGCAAACGTTTTCAGGAACGAAAAGAAAATTAATGGTGTTGGGGCCGGGGTTTTCCTTACGTTTTCAACAAAAGAAAACGAAGCAGTTACCATTAAAGTTGGCCTGTCATATACTTCGGTTGAAAATGCCCGGTTAAACCTCGAAACAGAAGCCAAAAACCTGACTTTTGAAAAGGCCAAAAAGGCCAGCCTGAAAACCTGGGAGGATTACCTGGCCAGGATTACCGTTGAAGGGAAAAATAAAGATGATAAAGTGAAGTTTTACACCGGGCTTTTTCATGCGCTTTTAGGGCGTGGGCTGGCCAGCGATGTAAATGGCGCTTACCCGAAAAATAATGGTGAAGTGGGGCAAATTGAACTCGATAAAAACGGCATGCCTGTTCATAACCATTACAATACCGACGCTATTTGGGGGGCATTTTGGAACCTTACGCAGTTGTGGGCAATTGCTTATCCTGAATATTATTCGGATTGGGTACAAAGCCAGTTGCTGGTGTATAAAGATGCCGGTTGGCTGGGCGACGGAATTGCCTGTAGTAAATATGTTTCGGGCGTGGGTACCAATTTTACCAGCCTGGCAATTGCCGCAGCATACAACTGCGGCATTCGCGATTTTAATGTGGAAGAAGGTTACAAGGCAGCGCTGAAAAACGAAATAGAGTGGAAAGGTCGTATTGAAGGTGCCGGAAAAATGGATGTGCGCCAGTTTGTGGAACGTGGTTATAGCCCTTACGAAGAGCGTTTCAACTGGTTAAGCGTTGAAGAAGGCTCGGGGTTTTCGGCCTCGCACACGCTCGAATATTCGTTTAGCAGTTTTGCCGTGGCACAATTTGCCAAACACCTGGGCAAAACAGATGATTATAAATTGCTTTCACGCTTGTCGGGTGGTTGGAAATTGTTGTTTGATGACGAAACAAAACTAATCCGCCCAAAAGATACCCAGGGAAATTTCATAAAGGATTTTGATCCGCTGGCGCCCTGGATTGGCTTTCAGGAAGGGAATGCCGTACAATACACTTTTTACGTGCCGCACCAGCCCGAAGAACTGGTGAAAATGATTGGAAAGGAAACATTCAACAACAGGCTGGACAGCATTTTTATAGCCTCCCAAAAAAATATTTTTGGCGGGGGGAAAGAAGTGGATGCCTTTGCCGGGCTGAAAGCTTTGTACAATCATGGAAACCAACCGAATTTACATATTTCGTGGTTGTTTAATTTTTCAGGAAGGCCTGATTTGACCCAAAAATGGGTACGTGCCATTTGCGACGAATTTTACGGAACGGAAGGCATTCACGGCTATGGTTACGGGCAGGATGAAGACCAAGGGCAACTTGGTGCCTGGTATGTGATGGCAGGCATTGGTTTATTTGATGTAAAAGGACTTACTGAAATTGATCCTGAAATGCAAATTGGCAGCCCCTTGTTTGATAAAATAAGCATTCAGCTAAACCCAAATTATTACAAGGGGAAGCAGTTTGTTATTGAAACGGAAGATAATTCAAAAAGTAATGTTTATGTGCAGGAAACGCTGCTAAACGGTAAAGTTCAACATACTCCATTTATTAAGTTTCAGGATATTGTAAATGGCGGAAACTTAAAATTGAAAATGTCGGGGAAGCCAAAATCAGGGAATAATTAAATTTTTATCAGCAGTACAAATCATAAAAAAAATGAAATTGGAAAAACGAAAAACAACCCAATATTTAATGCCTTTTGAAAAGGATAGGAGCGTGAAAAACGGCTACGACATATATCCCTCGTTGGAATTGGCCGACGATCTAATTTCAACAGATTTGTTGGCGCTGGCTAAAAGGATTGAAGGCGAAAAAACAGTAATAATTGACGGCTATGTGGGCGTATTCTTTGATGATTTCAGGGCTGTCCTGGATGATGCCCTCACAGCACAAGGGAAAACTACCAACTGGATTCGTGTAGAGTCAGCCTTAAAAACAGGGCCGGAAATTGAGCAGTTGATTGCGCCGTTTATGGGTGAAGCTGATTCAATTTTTGGAACCCGGGCAACGATTGGGCTGGAAGCTTATTTTGATACTGCTAAACTCCGGAAACTAAAGCCTGAAAATAGCGCTGACATCAACCTGGTTTACGGGCCGGGTGCGGCATTGGCCGGTTGGCAGGGAAAGCTGGTTTACATTGATTTGCCAAAAAATGAATTACAGTTCCGGGCACGGGCACAAAGCATAAAAAACCTCGGTGCCAGCCAGTGTTTTGATATGAAAACCATGTACAAACGGTTTTATTTTATCGATTGGGTGCTGCTAAACAAACACAAAAAGCAAGTGCTAAGTAGCATTGATTTTATAGTTGATGGCCAGCACGATAAAGTATTTCCGTGGATGGAAGCCACAAACCTGCGGCAGGGGTTAAAAACCATGGGCGAAAACTTTTTCCGGGCGAGGCCCTGGTTTGAACCCGGGGTTTGGGGAGGTTCGTGGATTAAAAAACACATTGAAGGCTTAAACTCCGAAGCGCCCAATTATGCATGGTCGTTTGAATTGATAACGCCCGAAAATGGTATTGTTTTCGAGAGCTCGCAAAATTTGCTCGAAGTATCGTTCGACTTTCTGATGTTTGCTGAAAAAGAGCTGCTTATGGGAGTTGACAATGGCCGGTTTGGTGATGAATTTCCGCTGCGTTTCGACTTTTTGGATACTTTTGATGGCGGGAACCTTTCTGTTCAATGCCACCCGCGCCCCGAGTATTGCAAAGAACATTTTGGCGAAGATATTACCCAGGAAGAAACCTATTACATTCTCGACCACAAAAACGATGCATCAGTTTATCTGGGGTTTCAGGAAAATATTGAGCCTGAAAAGTTTAAAGCTGCGCTTGTAAATAGCTTCAATTCAAATTCAGCCATTAATATTACTGAATTTGTACAGGAGCTACCAGCCAAAAAGCACGACCTTTTCCTGATACCGCCAGGCACAATTCACGGCTCGGGCATTGATAATTTGGTGCTCGAAATCAGTACAACACCTTATATTTTCACCTTTAAAATGTACGATTGGGTACGTCCTGATTTGGATGGCAAACCTCGCCCCTTAAACATTGAACATGGGATGAAAAACCTGTATTTCGACCGTAAAGGGGAGAAAGTAACCAATGAGTTAGTGTCGCAACCAAAGTTGATTGACGAAGGGGAAGACTGGAAATTGTTTGAGCTTCCAACCCACGAAAAGCACACTTACAGGGTCAACCGCTATCATTTTAATACGGAGGTAAAAATTGAAACTTCCAATAAATTTAAAGTCTTGAGTTTGGTGGAAGGAACTGCTGTTGAGGTTGAATCGGGGAATGGCCGGAAAGCAACCTTTCAGTATGCCGAAACCTTTGTAGTTCCGGCGGCTGCGAAATCCCTGACTGTCCGAAATATGTCTGATGCAGAGGCAATGCTCGTTGTTGCATTTATGAAATAATCGCTATGGAGAAAAAATATGCAATAGGCGCCGATATTGGTGGGAGCCATATCAGTACGCTGCTCGTAAATATTGAAACAGGACAGATGCTGGCAGAAAGCCTGGCCGAAGTAAAGGTGGACAACCAGGCACCGGCTGACCGTATTTTTGAAAAATGGGCAGAGGCCATCCGTTCTACCATGAAGTTTGTTGAAAATGATAAGTTGGTGGGGATTGGTTTTGCAATACCCGGGCCTTTTGATTATAAAACTGGGGTGGCACTGCTAAAAAATGTTGCCAAATACGACAGTCTATACGGCATAAATGTGGGCAACGAATTAAAAATGCGTTTGGATTTGCCTGGAAATTTTCCTTTCCGCTATTCAAACGATGCACTTTCGTTTGCCGTGGGCGAGTGCTGGGTAGGAAAAGCAGCAAATTATAAAAACGTGGTAGCCATAACTCTTGGAACCGGGTTTGGCTCTGCATTTCTTAGCAATGGAGTGCCGGTAATCGAAGGTGCACGTGTACCAAAATCGGGCTACGTTTACCATATTCAGTTTAAAGATGGAATTGCTGATGATTATTTTTCAACACGTTGGTTTGTACAGGAATATAAGCGCCAGAGTGGAAACGATTGTGCAGGTGTAAAAGAAATTGCCGATCGTGCGAACCGGGATGCTGTGGCAAAGCAGCTTTTTGAAGAATTTGGAAGCAGCCTGGCATATTTCCTGAATCCTGTTCTGAGAACGTTTAATGCCGGATGCTTGCTTATCGGTGGAAACATTTCCGGGGCGTATCCTTTGTTTGGACCAGCCTTTCAGAATGTTTTAGGCGAATTGGAACTAGGTGTAGAAGTAATAATTTCCGAATTAATGGAAACCGCAGCCATGGTTGGTAGCGCCCGGCTTTTAGAAGATAAGTTTTGGGCGGATATGGAATCTTTGGTAGAAAAAATCTAAACTGTAAATAAACCATGAAAAAAAAATCAAATTTAGCCGTACTGCCGGTGTTGTTTAGCTTCTTTATTATGGGCTTTGCCGACGTGGTCGGGATTTCGTCAAGCTATGTCAAACAGGATTTTGGATTGAGCGATTCATTGGCTAACCTTCTTCCCATGATGGTGTTTCTGTGGTTTGCCGTCTTTTCTGTTCCAACGGGAGTTCTGATGAATAAACTGGGAAGAAAAAACACCGTTCTACTGAGTATCGTAATCACATTGTTTGCGCTGTTAGTTCCGCTGGCTACCTATACTTACACAATGGTTTTGATTGCTTTTGCCTTACTTGGTATCGGAAACACTATTTTGCAGGTTTCCCTCAACCCGCTGCTAACAAATGTGGTAAGTGGCGAAAAATTGACCAGCAGCCTTACGCTCGGACAGTTTGTAAAAGCCATTGCTTCCTTTCTTGGGCCTGTTATTGCCGGGGTAGCTTCCGGCACCTTTGGCAACTGGAAGCTGATGTTTCCCGTTTTTGCCTTGGTAACTTTATTATCCGGTTTGTGGCTTTTGGTAACTCCAATTGAAAAAGAACAGACCAGTAGTGTAACTACCGGTTTTAAAGCAAGCTTTCGACTGCTAAAGGATCGCGTAATTTTAATGCTGTTTTTGGCTATTATTGTGGTCGTGGGTATTGATGTTGGACTGAATGTAACCTTGCCCAAGTTTTTAATGGAGCGTACCAATTTCCCACTTGAGAAAGCCGGGTTGGCAACCAGTTTGTACTTTGCCGCACGCACCATTGGAACTTTTGCCGGGGCTGTTCTGCTCATGAAATATTCCGGACGTAAATTTTACATTGGCAGTGCAGTATTGGGCATCTTTTCAATGCTTATTATGGTTTTGTTTTCTATTCCATGGGTGATTTACCCGATGATTTTCTGTGCAGGTCTGGCAGTTTCCAATGTGTTTCCCATCGTTTTTTCAGCCGCTTTAAAGAAAGAGCCTGAATATGCAAATGAAGTGTCGGGCCTGTTGATTATGGGAGTAGCCGGAGGTGCTGTAATTCCGCCCGTTATGGGTTTGGTTTCTGATATTTTCGGACAGCTGGGGGCAATGCTTGTTGTACTTATCTTGTTTGTTTATTTGTTGTATAACTCGCTTAAAATAAGGCAGTAGGTTGTTCGGATATATAAGAGAGGCTGTATGTTTGTAAAAGTGCATAAGCATCCAAATTTTGTAAATTAGTTTTTGCAAAACAAAAAGATGAACACTTATGCAAAGGAAAGTTAAAACAATTAGTTTTCATGGACAA
>JBKEDN010000304.1:0-16963 GCA_047975435.1 Draconibacterium sp.
TTTTACTAATTCAAGGCGGAATTGACGCGAATAGCACCAGCTATTTAAGGAAATTTCAACGCAGAAGTAGTGAAAAAGACGAATAATAGAATGATTCGATAAATTTTAAACAGTCTCTTAAGTTATCCCAAATTTATTAAGAACCTGCCGAATAAACCAGGATGCCGAAATGAATTCAGCATCCCGATCAGATAAAAAAACATACCTGGCGCGACAACCGCGGGTTTTTCACCAATCACATAATTTTTATGTGTAATTTGAAGATACTCTGAATTTCTGTCTATCTTTCGCCACAGGATTTGTATTGACGATTGAATCCGAAAAAATAATTTTTTATGAATGCATATATTTTCATAATTGGTCTCTGTGTAGTAATAATCATCTCTTTTTTTACCAATATCCTGTCAAAACGTACCAATATTCCGAGTGTACTGGTGCTTATTCTGCTGGGAATTATTATTAACCAGGTTTTACTTTCGCTGAAGATTGAACCTAACTTTTTTAGTTCGCTTGAGATTCTCGGAATTGTTGGGCTGATAATGATTGTGCTGGAAGCTGCGCTTGATTTAGAATTAAAGCGTGAAAACTGGCCGATTATCTGGAAATCATTTACGATTGCATCGCTTTCGCTGGTATTAACATCGTTTTCACTCGCATTTCTGCTTAAGTTTTATATGCCCGATATGAGTTTTATGAGGGTACTTGTATATGCGCTGCCATTATCGATTATGAGTAGTGCCATTATTATCCCGAGTGTTGGTAACCTGGTAAAGTATAAAAAGGAATTTTTGATCTACGAAGGAACATTTTCTGACATTCTGGGAATTATGTTTTTCTACATGATGGTAGAAAATGCTGATGTAGAAGGCATGCGGCAACTCAGCTTTGTGGTAGTCGGAAATATTCTTCTTACGCTTTTTGTATCTGTGGTGTTGAGTTATATTTTGTTGTACATTATTCAAAATATAAAAGGAGAGGCTAAATTTTTCCTGTTTCTTGCAGTGCTGATATTACTTTATTCGGTAGGAAAATTATTTCACTTATCGTCGCTACTGATTATTCTAATGTTCGGCTTGTTATTGAGAAACCATAAACAGTTATTGTTCTGGAAACTGGAAGATTGGTTGAAAGACGACAGGATTGACCGATTATTTGATCAGTTTAAAATGATTACGATTGAAACCTCATTTGTAGTACGTACTTTTTTCTTTGTCGTTTTTGGAATGACACTTCCATTATCGTCGCTGTTAAGTTGGAAAGTATGGTTGATAAGCATCGTGTTTTTAATGGTTACTTATGCCTTACGCTTTTTGCTTTTTACCGCTGTTGAGAAGAAAGATATACTGCCTCAGGCATTGATTTCGCCACGTGGATTGATTACGATACTTTTGTTTTTTGCTATTCCTGATTCGCTAAAAATTGAAGGTTTTGAAAACGGCATCCTATTTCTTGTTATTATTGCCACCAGTATAGTTATGGCTTTAGCCTTAATTGCTTATGGTAAAAAGAAAGACAGAATTGCAGAAGGGGCAGGAGGTGCTTCTATTTCTGAAGGAGTTCCGGAGATAGAGGGATAGCCCGATTTTAGGGCAATAAAAAAGGTTGTCATTTTTTTTGACAACCTTTTTTCTAACTTTTTTATCCCAGATATGATTTTAATAATTTGCTCCGCGATGTATGTCGTAATCGCCGGATAGCTTTTTCTTTTATCTGTCGAACCCTTTCGCGGGTCAATCCAAATCGTTCACCGATTTCTTCCAATGTCATTTCCTGGCACCCTATGCCAAAAAACAGTCTGATGATGTCGCTTTCACGTTCAGTCAATGTCGCTAACGCGCGATGAATCTCTTTCGACAATGATTCCATGATAAGGCTACGGTCGGCATTTGGCGAGTCGTTGTTTACCAAAACGTCGAGCAGGCTGTTGTCTTCACCGTCAACAAACGGTGCATCAACAGAAACATGACGTCCGGAAACCCGCAAAGTGTCGGCCACCTTGTCGGCAGGTAGTTCCAGTGAATCGGCCAGTTCTTCAGGCGATGGTTTGCGCTCGTGTTCCTGCTCAAATTTCGAATAAGCTTTATTGATCTTATTCAGCGAACCTACCTGGTTCAGTGGCAAACGAACGATACGCGATTGCTCCGCAAGCGCTTGAAGAATGGATTGGCGAATCCACCATACTGCGTAAGAAATAAATTTAAAACCGCGGGTTTCATCAAATTTTTCAGCTGCTTTTATTAAACCAAGGTTTCCTTCGTTAATAAGGTCCGGTAAGCTAAGTCCCTGATTTTGGTACTGTTTTGCCACCGAAACCACAAAGCGAAGGTTCGCCCTTGTTAATTTCTCTAAAGCAGCCTGATCTCCCTTTTTAATCCGCTGTGCTAACTCTACTTCTTCTTCTACAGTAATTAGCTCTTCCTTACCAATTTCCTGCAAATACTTGTCTAAAGAGGCACTCTCACGGTTAGTGATAGACTTTGTGATCTTGAGCTGTCTCATATAACTTTCTTAAAAATCGTGCAAATATAGAACATAAATTATTACCGGTCAAGGAGAAACAATTGATCTGTTTGTAATTAATACAAAGTTAAAGATTTATATTACTATTTACCCACTCCAAAAACAAAATAGGCTGGTTCTCCACTTGGATACACTCCTTCAACTAATATTCCTCCTCTCGCGTTTCCAATCTCTCTCTTTAAATCATTGACCTCGTATATCGGTTTTTTGTTCACGGTTGTAATAACAAATCCTTTTTCCAATCCGGCATCTTTCAGCTTTCCTTTTTCCAGTTTGGAAATCATAATTCCGTGGTCAATATCTAACTTTTCTTTTAAATTATTATCAACTGCAACAAACTCAGCGCCTAAAACGTTTGCGTTATCTCGTACAATTTGAGTGTCGCCATGTCTGTTACGCAAAGTAACGGTAAATTGTTTCCTTTCATTGTTGCGCAGCACATCAACTTTTACATCGTCACCAGGTCGGTACTGGCTAATTCTTTCCTGCAATTCGGCAGATGTTTTTACTTTTTCGCCGCCAACAGAAATAATAACATCTTCTGCTTTAATTCCGGCTTCTTTTGCTGCTCCATTTTCAACAACGTTACTTACATAGACTCCTTCAACACGCTCAAGGTTTAATTTGTTCGCAATTTCTGCATTAACATCGCCAATACTTACACCAAGCAGTGCACGTTGTACCTCACCATACTTCTTCAAATCCTCTACAACTTTTTTGGCAATACTTACCGGAATGGCAAACGAATATCCAGTATAAGAGCCGGTTCTGGAGGCAATGGCTGCATTTATACCCACTAAGTTACCCTGTTGGTTTACCAGTGCTCCTCCGCTGTTTCCGGGGTTTACGGCAGCATCGGTTTGGATGAATGATTCTACAGATAAATCATCATCGTTGATTCCAAGGTTACGGGCACGTGCACTAACAATACCTGCTGTTACCGTTGAGGTAAGGTTAAATGGGTTGCCAACTGCCAGTACCCATTCTCCCAGTTTTAAATTTTCTGAATTCCCGTAAGTTAAATAGGGTAAATCAGTCGCATCAACTTTTAGTAATGCCAAATCGGTTGACGGGTCAGCACCAACCAGGCGGGCATCAAATTCGCGCTTGTCGTTCAAAATAACTTTTATTTTTTGTGCATCTTCAATAACATGGTTGTTGGTAACAATGTAACCATCTTCTGATAAAATAACGCCCGACCCAAAGCCTTGCTGAACCTGGGGTTGCTGGTTTCTAAGGCCAAAGAATTCATCGATAAAAGGATTTCCGCTTGACCACTGACCGGTACGAACCGATTGAGTGGCGATGTGCACAACTGCATGTACTGATTTCTCTGCTGCGAACGTCAAATCGGGTAGTGTCTGTTCACTGTTGGCCGGTAAACTGGCATATCTGATGGCTGGTTCTTCTTTTACTGTTACAACTTGTGGTTGATTGAAGAAAGTGCTGTAAACCCAAACTGCTACAAATGCTCCTGCAATCACAAGTAAAAATGTGAATGATATTCTTCCAAATTTCTTCATGATAGTAAAATTTAATTCATTAAATAATTGCAATCCCCGTAATCAAATTTACTGCCAGTATGTCGTACTGACACGATGTGTCTTGCGTATTTTGCATTATTTAACAACAGGATCAGTTGTTTGTTAAAAATATAAAACCAATTGGATTGCTCTCTGAAATATTGTCAGGATAGCTGCATTCCGCTTCATCGTTGTATCTGACAGGATTTAGCAATGAAAATTACATTTTAATTCAATTATTTTTCAGGAACAACAAACCATTTAGAATCGAGTTCAACCGCTTTGTAATTCGCAATGTGATTCAAAGCATCCTCAGAATCTTTGGCTACATAGTACAATTCCCTGTAAACCGGTTTGGCAAACTGTTCGCTATATGAAACTTCAAATTGTTTAAAAAGGTAATCGAAAAAACCGTTGGTATTGATAAAAACAATGGGCTTTTTATGATACGAAAGCTGGCGGAGGGTAATAACTTCCAGAATTTCTTCGAGTGTTCCGAATCCACCGGGTAAAGCAATAAATGCATCCGAAAGATCACGCATTTGAGCTTTACGCTCCATCATGTCTTTTGTAATAATTACTTTATGCGAATTATCGGAAGCCAGTGAACGGTGTATCATTTTCTCGGGAATAATTCCAATGGTTTTAGCCCCCGATTCACCGGCAGAAATGGTAACAGTTTCCATCAACCCAACATTGGCGCCACCGTTTATTAATGCATAATTCTTTGCACCAATCAGTTTACCCAATTTTTGGGCTTCCTGAAAATAAACATCCGAAATGGCATTACTGGAAGAACAAAAAACGCAAATATTCATCTAAACTTAGATTTGAGTATTAAGTACTTAGTATTGAGAAGAGAAAACCGGACATTGCCCGGTTTTCTGATATATCTTAATTGATCCTATTCGTTTTGAAGATTGAAGGTCTCAATACTCATAGTCTCATATCTGAATTACGCATCAATATTTGCGTAAGTAGCATGGTCTTCGATAAACTTCCGGCGTGGCGGAACATCATCTCCCATTAACATCGAAAAAATATGATCGGCTTCAGCCGCATTTTCGATAGTAACTTGCTGTAAAGTACGGTTTTCAGGATTCATGGTAGTGTCCCACAACTGTTCGGCATTCATTTCTCCCAAACCTTTGTAACGCTGTGTGTGCACGCCGCTTTCGTTTCCGTCGGCCCACTCATTAATAAGGTCTAAACGCTGTTTTTCAGTCCATGCGTAAGCTTCTTTTTTCCCTTTTTTCACCAGGTATAGTGGTGGAGCTGCAATGTACAGATGCCCGTTTTTGATCAGGTCGTTCATATAGCGGAAAAAGAATGTCATGATGAGTGTGGCAATGTGGCTTCCATCGACATCGGCATCGGTCATGATGACAATTTTATGGTAGCGCAGTTTAACCATATTCAGTGCTTTCGAATCTTCTTCAGTACCGATGGTTACACCAAGTGCCGTGAAAATATTTTTGATCTCTTCGCTTTCGAAGATTTTGTGCTGCATGGCTTTTTCCACATTCAGGATTTTTCCGCGTAGGGGTAGAATAGCCTGGATTTTTCGGTCGCGGCCTTGTTTGGCTGTTCCGCCAGCCGAGTCTCCCTCAACAAGAAATATTTCACATTTCGACGGATCTTTTTCTGAACAGTCGCTAAGTTTGCCCGGTAAACCTCCACCGGAAAGTACGTTTTTACGTTGCACCAATTCGCGGGCTTTACGTGCCGCATGACGGGCTTGTGCTGCCAGAATTACTTTGTTTACGATTTGGCGGGCAGCTTTCGGGTTTTCTTCCAGGTAATATTGCAATGCCTCGCTGGTAGCCTGGTCAACGGATAAACTTACTTCCGAGTTCCCGAGTTTTGTTTTGGTTTGCCCTTCAAATTGCGGCTCAGCTACTTTTACCGAAATAATGGCGGTAAGTCCTTCCCTGAAGTCATCTCCGCTAATGTCGAATTTGAGCTTTGTCAACATTCCCGACTGGTCGGCATAATTCTTTAAAGTACGCGTAAGGCCACGGCGGAATCCGGTAAGGTGTGTACCGCCTTCAATTGTGTTGATGTTGTTTACATACGAATGAATGTTTTCGGAGAACGAGGTATTGTATTGCAAAGCAATTTCTACCGGAATCCCGTTTTTTTCGGTGGTGATATGAACCACTTCATCAATCAGTTTCTCGCGTGTCCCATCCAGGTAATTCACAAATTCTTTTAATCCTTCTTCAGAATAAAAAGATTCTGTTTTGTAAGTGCCATCCTCTTCTTCCTGGCGTTCGTCAGTAAGGTTTAGCCTGATTCCTGCATTCAGGAAAGCAAGCTCGCGTAAACGCGCTGCCAGTATTTCGTATTTGTAAACCGTTGATAAAAAGATACTTGCGTCAGGGGTGAAGGTTACGAATGTTCCGGTAATATCTGTTTCACCAACCACTTTGGCATCATAAAGCGGTTTACCTATTTCATACTCCTGCACCCAAATTTTCCCGTCGCGATGGATTTCCGCTTTCAGGTGTGTAGAAAGTGCGTTAACACAAGAAACACCTACTCCATGTAAACCTCCGGAAACTTTATACGAATCTTTATCGAATTTACCACCGGCGTGAAGAACAGTCATTACTACTTCAAGTGCCGATTTGTTTTCTTTCGAGTGCCTTTCTGTCGGGATTCCCCTTCCGTCGTCTTTTACGGTTATTGAATTATCTTTATGAATAAATACATCAATATTATTACAATAACCGGCTAGTGCTTCATCAATAGAATTATCCACTACCTCGTAAACCAGATGGTGCAAACCTTTCTCGTTTACATCGCCAATGTACATGGCCGGCCTTTTACGAACAGCTTCCAGACCTTCGAGCACCTGAATACTATCTGCTGAATAGTTTCCGTTACCGTTGCCGTTGTTCCGGACTTCATTTTTTTCAATTTCGCTCATCTCTTCTGTTTAAATATTTTGTCCCTTTCAGGATGCTGTAAAATAAAATAGTTTCCTTGCAGGCTTTAGGTATAGCCTCTAAAGGAAACTAGTTGATTTTCAAGTTCTTGTTGTATGTGATAAAAGATTTTGAAATCACCCGTCAAATATAAAAAAAAATAGCCGTAAATCCATTCTTTTTGATGGTAATTGAGGCTGTATTTGTTAACAACTTATTAACGTGAAAATGAGTGGGATAAACTGCCGGAAACAAGGAATAAAAAAGGGAGCTTTAAGCTCCCTCTGTCTATATGTTGCATAATTTAAAAAGCGTAACTGATTCCGACCAGTGCATTGATACTTTGTACCGGATAGCCAATCCACTTTTCGTATTGCTGAAATCCAAAATTATTTAATTGGGCAAATGCTGAAAATTTGCTGGTAATCTGGTAGTTTGCTTTTAGGTTCAGATCGAAAACTGTTTTTAAATTGTTGATATTATATACTGCATTGGGGGTTTGTCCCGGAATGGCAGGCGAAAACCCCTGACTTTGCAGAATCAACGCTTTTCTTTCACCCATAAAATACATATCGGTTGAAACACTCAGCTGATCAGATATTTTGTATCCAAGCGAAAAAGTAGCATCCCAGTTTGGAAGGTTCCATGCTTCCTCTTGTTTGTCGGTTTTATAATTGTAATAATTCACCGAAAAAGAAAGGTCAACTTTATCTGATGACGCATGGAATATCTCGGCATTTAGTTTAAACCGTTCAATGTCGTCGTAAAGCACGGCAAATGTATTGTCAACAATTCTGGGATTTGGATTGAATTCGGCACTCGGGTAAAAGGTTTCATTCAGGTAATAAAGTGGCTGATCTCCAGTAATGGCATATTCAGCAGAGAATTTAAAAGCTGTTTTGCGCGAGAATTTACCATCAAACCCGCCGAAAAACCTGATTTTCTGCATTGAGCTTTTTATATCGTGCTCCGGGTTTACAAACGGATTTTCATATGCAATTTTAGAGTAGTAATTGTTGATGAATTCTCCGTCGATTCCGGCATATAAACTAATAATCTCTTTTACAGGTACCCAGTTGGCCCGAATATTCGGAGCAATTTTAGCCTCTGTTTCCAGTGTGTTGTCCATAATAAACCAGGTGTTGATGCCCAGTTTTATATTGGCGGTTTCGTCGCCTGTGTACCATGCCGGATTCGCAAATAAAACAGTCATTGAATGTTTGTTCAGCGAAGTGTCAGTCGGAACCAAAATATTACTGGGTTGTGTGTATTCGATGCCTGCATCTAACATTCCGATTCCAACCTGCATTGGCGCACGGAAATTGGTGGTAAAATTGACAAAGTGTTCTTTCTGTTCGGTTTTGGTACCAAAGTAGTGGTAATCAAACGAAAAACCGAATTCACGTTCGTCAATGTCTGCACCAATATCATCAAGGTCGATGTGAAAACTACCTTTTGTAAAGGACTGTTTGTTTCCGAAATAATTAATTTGCTGATCATCTTGTAAAAGTAGTTCGGGCACTTCCACCACCGGATAACCATAATACCTGAATCCATCGTTTTTAATTGCACCATTAACCGATAATACCGAAGAGCGAATGGTGTGTTTTACAAAAAGTTCAACTTCGTTGTTCATAAATGGGGCATCTACCTTGTCGCCACCCGGGAGTTTAACGTTCCCGTACGACGAAAGATGTTTTCCATGAATGCCAAAAACAGTATTTTTTGAATTCAGGTTGTTAAAAAAAACTTCGGCGTAAGGCTTGTAATAGCTTCCAAATCCGGCGCGTACCAATCCATATCCCCGTTGAATATAGGGGGAAGTTTCGATGGTGGCAGCTTTCAGTGGTGTTACCGTGAAGGTACTAAAAACGGGCTGACTCTGAATGGAATATTGAAAAGTTGGCTTTTCGGTCTCTTCTTCATCAATCCTGGGCATGCTGTTTAATTTGTTGGCATCCGAAATGGTAGGAACATAAGCCCGGGTAACTTCTACTTCACGCTTTATGGAATCTTGTGTTTGTGCCTGTACCGAAAAAAATGCTCCGGTACTCAGAAAAAGTAAAATATATTTGAATTTTCTATACATGTTTTCCGCTTTTATTTTTGTTTGATTTCCATTTGGAACGAACTGTCAACCGCATTTTGCTGCTGCTGTGCTTCTGTTTCCTGAATGGCTTTTAGCCGCCGACTGGCTTCTGCTTTTATTCCGTCATCGTCTTCATTGTAATTTTCTGCCAAACTTTTTAATGTATGTTTTGCCTGAAACTGGTCACCTTTGTCTTCATAAATATTGGCCAGCAATAGGAATGCTTTTCCCAACCAGTAAGTATAAGGTGTGCCTCTGTCAACAAAATCAATGATTGTTTCTTCCGATTTGGGAAGATTTTTGTTTTTATAATAAATCTCAGCCAGTAAATATTTGGCTTCGGCTCCCTGTTCCAGTTGCGTGTTTTTGGCTACATCGTTTAGCGGATCAATCGAAGAGCTGAGGTTCCCCAATTCGTAGTTGGATTTTCCGATAGCATAATCGGCCTCGTATTTCAAAGCATCGCTGGTAATATCTTGTTTCTTAATTTTTTTTGCGGCCTCAATCGCTTGCTGAAACTGATTGGCGCGCATATAACACCTCATTTGTCCTACGTTGGCTTTCAGTATGTTCCACTTGCTGTTCGAAATCTTTTCGAGCCGGTTAAACATGTTCAGTGCAACATCGTAGTTTTCTGCTTTAAACTGCATTTCTGATGCTTTGGAAAGAGCCGGTTCGCTAAACAAATTATCCGGTTGATTGGCCACCCAGGTGTAATGTTCGTTTGCTTCTTCGTACATCCCGTCTTTGTAGAGCAATTCAGCCAGGTAAAAACGGGCGTTTAATTGATAGGCACCATTGGGAAATTGTTCGAGGTAATTGCGTAGTTGTATTCCTGCATCAGGTTTTCCGTCCATATACAAACGTTCGGCGGCCATGTACGTAAGCTGATCCTGCTCGGTAGCACTAACAGTAGCCCCGCCGCCCAAACGCCGGATGTAAGCGAAATACTCATCAACGTTGTTCATTTCAACATAGCAGTTTTTAATCCCCGAAAGTGCCGATTCGGCTTCCGGTGTACCGCGGTAGTTTTCAGCCACTTCTTTGTATTGTTGAAGGGCTTTGGCATAATCGCTGTTGTTGTAGTTGATCAATCCGAGTTGCAATAATGCTTTCCGGTAGTACGAACTTTCAGGGTAAGTGGCAACCAGTTTCTGGTATTGTTGTTCTGCATCAAAATTTTTACCGATACGTTCGTTGGCCCGGCCTAATTCATAAAGGGCATCGTCGGCATATTCCGATTGAGGAAAGTCGCTAAGCAAACGGTTCAGGTTACCGATTTTTTCCTGTTGTTCTCTTTGCAGCCCCTGGCAGAAGGCAATCTGCAGCAAAGCATAATCAGCCTCAAAAATGCGCATGTTATAGGCTTTCCGGTAGTTTTCCACAGCCTGGTCGTATTTCATTTTCTGAAAGTAATAATCGCCCAAACGGTTATAGGCATCAGCCTGTTTCGGCTCAGTACTGCCTGCATTTTTTGAAACAAATTTGCTGAAATGCCTGAATGCAGCTTCCTCGTCATTCATTTTCAGGTAAGCATAGCCCAGGTTGTAATCTGCCGTGTTTGATTCTGAAGTGGTATTTGCTCCCGGAGTTTGCTCAAAACGGTTGTAGGCAAGAACGGCCGCATTGTAATCGCCCGAGCGATATAACGCTTCCGATTTCCAGTACAACGCACGTGCATTTATATCGCGACTGTATTTACCATTGTCCAGCGACAGGTTGAAATATTCGATCGCCTGCGCAAAATCGCCGGCATTAAATAATTCCAAACCACGGAAAAAAGTTACCCTTTGGTAAGCTTTCAGCACATCGGGTGTTTTATTCCTAATTTTTTCGATCGATTCAATGGCATCTTTGTAATTGCGCGTAACCATGTAAACATCTACTAAAATACGGTAAGCTTCTGCGTTTCTGTCCGAATTCGGATATTCGCTGATGTAGCGGTCGAATGCCTTGATGGTTTCGTTAAACGGTGAGTACGAAAGTTCATACGTTAGTTTTGCATAGCTGAACAAAGCATCTTCTTTTATTTTTGGATTGAAATCAAACTCGGAAGCAGCGTTGAATGCCGTTTTTGCTTTTTCCTTCTGATCGAGTTTTATGTAGCAGTCGGCCAGATGATAACAGACATTTTGCGTTAGTTCATCTTCGCCGGTTGATGCTTTTTCGAGCAGGGGGGCAGCTTCGGCATATTTTCCGGCCTGGTAGTAACAAAATCCCAGAATATAGTTTTCTTCCCGCGTTTTAGGCGCCGAAGTTTTAAAATACGTTTCGAGGTAAGGAATGGCTTTGTTGTATTCTTTCAGGTGAAAGTAAGAATCACCGATAATTTTTGAAAGCTCGGTTTTATGCTCTTCTTCAACTTCATCTAAAATAGGAACGGTGTAGTTGACTACCTCGTTGTAATTTCCTTGTTTGTAGTAAATGTGGCTTACATAAATCGGTATTACCTGTGAATACGCCGGGTCGTTATTGAGTGCTGAAAATCCCTGTAAAGCAGCCTCGTAATTTTCATTTAAATACTGGATGTGGGCCCAGTAATAACCTGCAGGTTTACTGTAAAGATTGTTGCTTCTTCTAACTGCTTCAAAATCGGCAAGGGCTGCATCATTGTTTCCCTGCATCAGATTGGCATAGCCGTTTTGGTACTGAAGTTCAGTCCGGTCGTTTTCAGAGAGCTCTGTTCTGTCAACATTTTCGTAACTGCGGATTACTTTGGCATACTGGCGTTTTTCAAACTGAACTTTCCCAATTTCAAACCAGGCGGTGTTGATGTACGGACTTTCCGGATAAGTGTCAATAAAATTATCCATCATTTTGTCTCCCGAACGGTAGCCGGCATGCAGCGCGCTGGCCGCTTTGAAAAATTCGGCTTCGGAATAGAATTCCGATTTTTCCTCCACTTGTTTCTGAATTTTTTCAAACTCACGAAAAGCCGATACAAACTTATTTTGCAGATAAAGCTGTTTTGCTACCGCAATATCTTGTTCGAGCTGCGTGTAGTAAGCCGTTTGCTGGGCTTTAGTTATGGTTTGAAAAATAAGGATGAGCGCGAAGGATAAAATCAATGGTATTGTCTTCATGCTTTATGGTCTCATTATTAGTGAATTATTCGACTTAAGAAGTGTTTTTCCAATTTGAGTCGTCTGTATTTTATTGAAAATCTAAGATAATTAATCTCAATTTTTTGACTGTTTACTATTTGTTCTAATTCTTAACAAGAAACTGTTTATTTCTTTTGTTTATTATACCTTCGGACAAATATTTTCCGTTTAAATTGGTACATCAATCGTTCTGAATGGATAAGAAATTAGTTATACAACTGGAGCAGGCCGCTGTTTATCAGAGAGAAAATCTCATTCTTTTGGATGTGGACCTTGAGGTAAACGCGGGTGAGTTTATTTATGTGATCGGAAAAGTGGGAACCGGAAAATCGAGCCTGATAAAGACGTTGAATGCCGAATTGCCTTTATTTCAGGGTGAAGGTGAAGTTTTAGGTTACCAACTGGCCGGAATTAAGCGCCGTGCTATTTCACAGTTGCGAAGAAAAATGGGAGTGGTGTTTCAGGATTTTCGTTTGCTTACCGACCGGCCTGTTTTTCAGAACCTGGCTTTTGTGCTGCAATCAACCGGCTGGAAGCAAAAAACAGCCATCACCGAGCGTGTAATCGAGGTGTTGAATGTGGTTGGAATGCTTCCGAAAAAGGAAAAAATGCCTTATGAATTGAGTGGAGGTGAGCAACAGCGGGTCGTAATTGCTCGTGCTTTGTTAAACAACCCGGAAATTATTCTGGCTGATGAACCTACGGGAAACCTTGATCCGGAGACTTCGGAAGAGATTCTGGACCTGTTCATCCGTTTAAATAAACAAGGGAAAACGGTGTTGATGGCCACTCACGATTATGCTGTGATTGCCAAACATCCGGCACGTACACTGGTTTGTGCCCATGGAAAACTTTCGGATTCAGAAAAAAATAAAGAAGTAATTGAGTTTGAAAACCTGCTGGAATCAAATATTTAAGCCTGCAATTCTCATACAACCAGAGGTTGTCCAATTAGGCATTTGTCCACGGATTGCACGAATTTCACGAAATATTTTTTTCATTGAAAATCAACAATATATAAAAATATAGATTTCCAAAGTTCGTAAAATTACGGGGGATGTCATATTTTCAAAAGATGACATCCCTCTGTTCCACTAAAAATTCTTTTTATGAAAAAAAATCTTTTGCTTCATTGCGTTACGCTGCCAATGACAAAGTTTTAGTTAAGACCCTGAAACAAGTTCAGGGAGACGTTTCTAAAAAGCACCACTGACATAACAAGGTACGTCATGCTGAACTTGTTTCAGCATCTTTGTCATTGCCTCATTATCCCCACCACCATCCAGTCACTTGGATCCCTTGTCATTCCGATCCCGAATCGGGAGAGGAACCTGTGCCAGGTTTAATGGACACTAATGAATTTTTACAAAAAAGCAGAAAAAATATCCCGGATTACCTTTTCTTCCCTTTCCCAAACCAGTTCGTTGGCGGCAGTTTCCAGGTAAGTTTTCCACACTTTTCTTTTTCCCGTGTTATTTAAAGCATCGTTAATATTTTCAGCTAAAGCTTTCGGTTCAAGTGTTGGGGTAACAGCGCCAACCTTGTATTTGGTAACAATAGCTGCCATTTCGGGTAAATCACTTACCAGCACCGGCACCTGTGCCTGTATGTAATCGAACAATTTATTGGGTAGTGCAAAACGGTAGTTCAAGCCCAAATCTTCTTCAATCGATAGTCCCAAATCGGCCTGAACTGTTAGTTCTGACAAGTCTTCCAACGGCAGTCTTCCTTTAAATTCCACTTTGCTGCCAAGCTTTTGTTTTATTACCAGCTCCTCCAACTGCCCCCTGATGTCACCATCGCCTGCAATTACCAGCTGAGCTTCATTGATGTAGTGCATGGCCAAAATAGCCTGTTCCAGCCCTCGGCCAATATTTACAGCCCCCTGGTACAAAATCAGTTTTGTATCGGAAGAATTTTGCCTGGCTTGTATTTTTTTTGAACGGGGCAGGTTGCGGACCACCTTAAAATCAACACCGTATTTTTGACGGTAAACATTGGCAATTGAATCGCAAACGGTGTAAGCATATTTTATGTTCGGTAAAATTCGTTTTTCAATATTCTCCCAAATTTTTTGAACATGCGGGCGATTGATTAGTTCAGGAACCTGTGTGAAATACTCGTGGCTGTCATATACCAACGTTTTTTCCTTCCAGCGGGAAGCAAGGTAATTGGCAGGTAGCGAATCCAGGTCATTAGAAAGTAAAATATCATACTTCGCAAAGAGTAGAATCAGGAATAGCCTAAAATTATACTCGGCATAAAAACCGGGGCCTTTTTTGAAAAGAAGGCGTATTCTTTTCGTCGAATAAGCACGGTTTACAGGCAAACTGTGCTGTAACTTCCGGCCCACCAGCAAAACGTCGAAACCCAGTTCGAACAGGCTTGTACAAACTTTGTGCACCCGGTTATCCGAAACCAGGTCGTTGGTAACCGAAACAATAATTCGCTTTGCTGTTGATTTTTTCACTTATAAATTAATTCCGGGTAAAGATAAAAACTTTACTTCTACCCAAATAGTATAAACACTGTTGGAAAAACCGGAGAGTGACTACAAAAATCTTTCGCGAACAACTTTTTGTATAATGTCAACGGTTTTGTCAATTCCAAGAAAAGAAGAGTTGATACAAAGGTGATATGACCCGGCATCGCCCCAGGTTTTATTACTGAAATAATTGTAATAACCTGCTCGTTTCTTATCCATTTTTTCGATAAAAACTTCTGCCTTATCTCTGTAAAGTTGATGCATATTGGAAACCCTTTTTAACCGGTCTTCCATGTGGGCACTTATAAATATATTCAAACAGCGCGGAGAATTTTTTAAAACATAATCGGCGCACCTGCCCACAAAAATGCACGATTCTTTTTCGGCTAGTTTTCGGATGGTTTCACTTTGGATCAAAAAAAGGTTTTCGTTGCTCAAAAAATAACCGGTGTAAATTTGGTCCATCAGCGACGAGCGCATCCCGAACATTCCACCAAACAGGCTGTGACTGTCTTTTTCGTCGGCCCGTTCAAAAAACTCTTTTCCCAGTCCGCTTTCTTCTGAAGCAATCTGAATCAGTTCCCGGTCGTAATAGTTAATGCCCAGTTTTTTTGCAAGTTTTTGTCCAATTTCGAGGCCTCCGCTGCCAATCTGCCGCCCGATGTTTATGTGAAATATTTCTGACATTTTTCGGTTTGCTTTAATGTAAATCTACAAATTCATTTTGTTTTTCCTGTACTCCCGGAAAAGAAGATATCCTGCATTCAGGCTCGAAAGCAAGTCCGCAGTGGGCATGCTCATCCAAACACCTTTCACGCCGAAAAATGAAGGAAAAACAAGCAGGGCCGGTAGCAGAAACAACACCTGCCGGGTTAACGAAAGGTAAATTGCTTTTCCCGGTTTCCCGATGCTTTGAAAGAAATTGGATGTTACCATCTGAAATCCAACAATTGGTGCACTGATGAATACAATTCGCAGACCGCTTACGGCAATATCGATCAGTTCTTTTTCGCGTGTAAAAACGGATGCCACAGCGTGTGGAAAAAATTCGCCCACCAGAAAGCCGAGAACCATTACACCGGTAGCCAAAAGAATGGTATGGTTTAAAACCCTTGTTACCCGCTCGGTTTGCCGGGCTCCGTAATTGTAGCCGGCAATGGGTTGCATGCCCTGGTTTAAGCCCAGAACTACCATGGCAAATAAGAACATTACGCGGTTAATAATTCCAAAGGCACCAACTGCCAGATCGCCGCCATGGTGCGTAAGGCTTTGGTTGATGATGATCACAATAACCGAGGCTGCAACGTTCATCGAAAAGGGCGAAATCCCGATAGCAAGCGAATCCAGTACAATCCGGCGTTTAAGTTTAAACGTATCTCTTTTCAGGTGAACAATGTTGTTTTTGTTGCTGAATATTTTGATTTGCCACAAAAGCATTGAAGTCTGCGAAAGTACGGTTGCAGTGGCTGCACCCCTGATTCCCCAATTTAATCCGTAAATAAAAATCGGGGTGAGGATTGCATTAATAACCACCGACAAAATTGTAGTAGTCATTGCTTTTCGGGGTTGGCCGGTAGCCCTGAGCAGTGCATTTAAGCCAAGGTACATGTGCGTTACCAGGTTTCCGAGCGAAATAATTACCATATAATCGTGCGCGTAGGGAATTGTATCTTCGCTGGCACCAAAAAAATACAGGATAGGGTCGAGAAAACTTAGGACAATTATCGAATAAAGGATTCCGAGTATAAGGTTCAGTATAAAAACGTTCCCCAAAATGCGGTTGGCGGTTTTATAATCTTTTTGTCCCAGCCGCAGCGACATAAGCGTGGAAGCCCCCACACCAACCAGCGACCCAAAAGCCGCCCCAAGGTTCATTAAGGGGAAAGTAATGGCCAGTCCCGAAATAGCCAATGCACCCACGCCCTGGCCAATAAAAACGCTGTCGGTAATGTTGTACAACGACGTGGCTGTCATCGCAATTACCGATGGAATTGCATATTGTAAAAGCAGGCGCCATACATTTTCGGTGCCTAACGCCACTGTTGATTTATTTTGCTCCATAATTCTTATTTGGATAAACTAAATCGGGGAAAAGTTAAGCAATACGGGTTTAATGAGGATGCAAAGGTACTTTTGTTCTGCTGAAATTAGGGTGCGTATTGACTTTTTGTGGCCCGGTACCTCAAATATTAATAACTGCTTATCTCCTTGGGTCAAGTTGTTTTTGTAATATCATTAAATGTAACTGGTGCTGTATCTACGGCTTGTTGCATCAAGCGATAAAATAGTTTTCCTCGGTATGTTGATAGCTT
>JBKEDN010000305.1:0-24441 GCA_047975435.1 Draconibacterium sp.
AAGCTATCAACATACCGAGGAAAACTATTTTATCGCTTGATGCAACAAGCCGTAGATACAGCACCAGTTACATTTAATGATATTACAAAAACAACTTGACCCAAGGAGATAAGCAGTAAAATATATTACAGAAATAAACAAATCTTTTTTTCCGGAAACAATTCGCAGGCAGTATAGTTTTAGCATGTTTTAGATTTAATTTCTGCCTTAGCCAGGTGTTAAATACGAATAAATAAAAATATGATAGTTATAAGTTGCTTGTCCAGCTGATTAAAGATATATTTATCAGTCGAAAAATCTGAACCAAAAAACTAATAGTATGATCAGGAAATCTTTTATCAGGAAGAACTTCATAATTCTTTTTTTAGGATGTCTTTCACTTTCTCTTTCTGCAAAAACAAGCGTAATCAAAAGTACGTGCGAGTACCAAAAAAATCCGGTAGGGATTGATATTCAGCAACCCCGTTTAAGCTGGCAGTTACAGTCGGAGCAGCAAAATGTAATGCAAACAGCTTATGAAATTTGGGTTGGCGCTACCGAAAATGATTTAAACAGCAAAGGAAAGTTGCTTTGGAACTCAGGAAAAGTAGCTTCAGATAAGTCGGTGAATGTAGTATATGAAGGCCCGGCCCTTTCTTCAATGCAGCGTGTTTTCTGGAAGGTTCGTGTGTGGGATCAGGATGGGAAAGTCAGCTCCTGGAGTGAGCCTGCCTTTTGGGAAACCGGTATTCTTCAGTCGTCGGAATGGGAGGCGGAATGGATTACACTGCCCGGTGAACCCGAAAATACCCGGTCGTTGCCGGCACATTATTACAGAAAAGAATTTGCAACAACGAAGAAGGTAAAGTCAGCACGGATTTATGCAACTTCACATGGCCTGTACGAACTTTATCTGAACGGAGAAAAAGTGGGTGACCAGCTGTTTACACCCGGATGGACGAGCTACAAGAAACGCTTGCAATACCAGACTTATGACGTTACCGCTATGCTGGAAAAAAACAATTCGATTGGGGCACTTCTGGGCGACGGGTGGTACCGCGGATACATCGGGTTTAATGGCCAGCGGAGTTATTACGGAGATAAAATTTCGTTGCTGGTGATGCTAAAAGTGGATTATACCGATGGAAGCAGCGAAATGGTATCGACCGATGGTACCTGGAAAGTTACCAATGGGGCTATTCTGGAATCGGAAATTTACAATGGAGAAAAGTACGATGCCAATCTGGAAATGCCAGGGTGGAAACAGAGTGGCTTTGATGATTCTTCGTGGAAACAGGCAGAAGTTCTGCCGCTTTCAAAAGATATGCTGATTGCACCCGAAGGAGTTCCTGTGAGAGCAGTTGAAACACTTCGGGCAATAAAAAAAATAAAAACACCTAAAGGTGAACTGGTGTATGATATGGGCCAAAACATGGTCGGAAATATTCAAATTAAACTAAGCGGAAACAAAGGCGACAAAGTGGTTATAAAATATGCTGAGGTATTGGATCGGGATGGGAATTTTTATACGGCCAACCTCCGGTCGGCAAAATGTACCGATACCTATACTTTTGCAAAAGACGGAGAAGTAGTTTTCGAACCTCTCTTTACCTTTCATGGTTTCCGTTTTGTAGAAATAAGCGGAGCTAAAAATGATCCGGCACCGGAAGATATCAAAGGCATCGTGATTCATTCTGATATGCCTCTTACAGGTAGTTTTGAATGTAGTAATGAACTGATTAATCAGTTACAACATAATATTCAGTGGGGGCAAAAAGGCAATTTTCTGGATGTGCCCACCGATTGTCCGCAGCGTGACGAACGGTTGGGATGGACCGGTGATGCACAGGTTTTTAGTATGACCGCAGGATACAATTTCAATGTGGCAGCTTTTTATACCAAGTGGATGAAAGATGTGGAAAGCGATCAGCAGGAGAATGGTAAGGTTCCGCATGTAATACCCGATGTGCTGAATGGCCAGGGAGGAGCAACCGGCTGGGCCGATGTTGTAGCGGTAATCCCATGGACCGTTTACAAAATTTATGGAGATACACGTATTCTGGAAGAAAGTTATCCGGCAATTACCAAATGGGTGGGGTATATGCAGAACCGTTCCGGGGACGATTATTTGTGGACCGGCGACGGCCATTTTGGCGACTGGCTGGCTTTTGCAACCACTCGCTCTGATTACCCCGGAGCTACTACCGAAAAAGACCTGATCGCAACAGCATATTTTTATTATACCACTACACTGACTTCTAAAATGGCGGGTATTCTTGGGAAAACAGCCGATCAGAAAAAATACAAAGAACTGGCCGCAAAGGTTAAAGATGCTTTTGTAAAAGAGTTTGTTACACCCAACGGGCGTTTGGTTTCGCATACGCAAACAGCTTATGTTCTGGCCTTGTCGTTTGGATTAATTCCGGATGCCAGTATCGAAAATGCTGCCAATTACCTGGCTCAGGATGTAACTAAATTTGGGCACCTTACCACCGGCTTTTTGGGAACACCGCTTCTTTGTCATACGTTGTCAGGAATTGGGCGCAACGACCTCGCTTTTATGTTGCTGAACCGAAAAGCCTATCCGTCGTGGTTGTATCCGGTAACACAGGGAGCTACTACCATTTGGGAACGCTGGGATGGACAAAAGCCCGATGGGAGCTTTCAGGATGTAGGCATGAACAGCTTTAACCACTATGCCTATGGTGCCATTGGCGAATGGTTGTACAATTGGGTGGCAGGCATCAGCATCGATGAACTGCACCCGGGATACAAACATTTTATTTTGGCTCCCCATCCCGGTGGCGAATTAACGTATGTAAAAGCCAATTTTGAGTCGGTTCACGGACCTGTTTCATCAAACTGGAAGCTGGAAAACGATCGTTTCATCTATGATATCGAGATTCCGGCCAATACCAGTGCGCAGGTGGTTTTGCCTGGTGTTGCCCTGAAAACAGTACAATCACAAATAAGCAAACCGAAAGAGGAGGCGAAACAAGTGGGAGACGATGTGGTGGTAGAGCTTGGATCCGGTAAATACCAATTCAGTTATCCGGTAAAAAAATAGAAATGATAGAATAATAAATTAATTATTGACGGTTCTGTTACTGACAATCGCGGGTCAAGGCGAGGAATTCAGAACTGTCAAACTAAAAATCAAAAAAGTAATGTCTGATAGAAGAGAATTTTTAAGAAAAATGTCAGTAGGCGCTGCAGGAGTTGCCATTGGCGGAAGCGCGATGGGAATGTCGGCAAAAAGTTACAGCCGTATTATTGGCGCAAACGATCGGTTAAATCTTGCCATTCTTGGCCTGGGGCGTCGTTTGGGCGCATATCCGCAGCCCATTGCCCGCAAGGAAAGCAATGTGGAATTGCTCTATTTATGCGATGTAATGGAACATCAGCGTACCAATGCTGCAGGCCGTTTTGCAAAAGTACTGGACTACAAACCAAAGCTGGAAGGTGATTTCAGAAAAATTCTGGAAGATCAGAAAGTTGATGCGATCATAAACGCCACACCCGACCACTGGCATACTCCCGGATCGATTATGGCCATGCAGGCCGGAAAACATGTGTATGTTGAAAAACCGTGTAGCCACGACATGAATGAAAACGAAATGATCGTAAGCGCTTCAACAAAATACAATAAGGTGGTTCAGATGGGGAATCAGCAGCGTTCATCGGGGCATACAATTGAAATTATTAAAGAAATTCATAACGGAGTAATTGGTGTGCCGTACCGTGCGGTTGCTTTTTACCTGAATTCAAGAGGCGAGGTGCCGGTACAAAAGAAAGCACCGGTGCCGGCAGGGCTCGATTGGGAAATCTGGCAGGGACCTGCGATTCACCGCGACTATACTTCGGAAACATGGGATTACAACTGGCACTGGTACGGTTGGAACTACGGAACCGGGGAACTGGGCAACAATGCTACCCACGAGCTGGATGTGGCACGTTGGGCTTTACAGGTACAATACCCGAACAACGTTTTTGTGGAAGCCGGTAAACGCCATTTCTTTGAAGACGGCTGGGAAATGTACGATTCAATGTATGCAACCTTTAAGTTTGACGATGATAAAGTAATCAACTGGGACGGAAGAAGCCGCTCCGGTCAGGATACCTACGGTTTGGGAGGTCGCGGTACCATAATTTACGGTAGCGAAGGAACCGTTTTTGTTGATCGCGAAAAATACATTCTGTATGATCGCAAAGGAAAAGTAATTCGCGAGTCAAGAGGGTCGGCAAGCGAAGCCGGAACTGCTCTTGGCGGCGGTGGAGATACTTCAACCGATCATGTTGTAAACTGGCTCGAAGGAATCCGCGGAAACCAATCACTGCATGCTCCAATTGCTGATGCAACCGTGAGTCAGGCAATGGTTCACCACGCCAATGTGGCCTACCGTATCGGACACGGCTTTGATATTTGCAGCAAAACAGGATTGATGTACGACCGCGAAGCAATGAAACTTTGGGGACGCGAATACGACCCAAGCTGGGCGCCAAAAATGTAAATTATTATTTCACAATAAGTTTAGTGAAAGGGTCTTCTTGTGGAGATCCTTTCTTTTTGTTATTCGTTTTTGTCAGAGAGATTCTTAATTTTACGAGTATTAAAGAACCGGTAAAACAGTATCGATGTCAGAGCCTACTATATTCAATGAAACTTTTGGTATGTTCGGGGTAAATGCCGACGTAGTACTGGTTGGTATTGAAGAAGAACGTGCCAAAAAAATTTCAGAAATGCTGCAGGAGGAATTACTACAGCTCGAATGCGAAATCAGTCGATCAAACGCTTCTTCTTTTGTTTTAAAAACCGATCGTTCGCCCAAAAACAAGTGGATCAAATGCTCACCCGATTTTTTTGACGTTTTAATGTTGTGCGCCGATTTTTATGATATGAGCAACGGCGCTTTCGATATTACGATGGCCCCGCTTGTGCAATTGTGGAAGTCATCCAACGATTTGTCTGAAGAAGAATTGCAGGCAGCAAAACAATACTGTGGTTTCGACAAGGTAGATCTGGATGCAGAACGCCTGCGCTTTCGCTTTCTGGAAGATGGAATGCAGCTCGATTTTTCCTGCATTGAACTTGCCTATGCCATCGATTTGCTCAAGTCGCTGTTAAAGGAAGAAGGCGTTGAGAATGCTATTGTAAACTTCGAAGAAAGAGCCGTACTGGCGCTAGGCCATCATCCGGCAGGAGAGGCCTGGCCTATCGGGATCCGGAATATACGGGCGCCTTACGAGTTTTTGCAGTTTTTTGAAATGAAAGACTGTGCCTGCATAAGCGACGGAACCATTTATTTACAGGAAGAAGCTGAAGGAATACAACACCGGTTGGTTATCAGCCCCGAAAATGGAATTGCTGTGGATGGTTTAAAAACAGTGTCGGTAAAAACCGGAGCGGCAACCATGGGCGCTTTTCTTGCCCGGGTGTGGCTGATACTTCCTGAAAACGATAAATCAATTCTTGCGGATCAACTGCGCGAGATCGAAATATTTGAAGCTGAATACCTGGAAGATGATATTCAAACAAAACTAACGATACTAAACGGAGAAGACGAAGATGAATAAAACTATTCTGATTTTTACGGTTGTATTGTCATTATGCGCAAGGGTTGTTTCGGCCCAGCTTTCGATGACAAAAACCAACGACGGAATACTGATAACCGAAAATAAAAAAGAGGTGTTGCTTTACCACACTACACCCAAAAACCAGAATGGGGCCTACGAGCGACTTAACTACATTCATCCGTTATACAGTTTGAACGGAAAGGTACTAACCGAGGATTTTCCTTCCGACCATTTGCATCACCGCGGAGTTTTCTGGGCCTGGCACCAGGTGTGGATCGGCGATAAAAGAATAAGCGACGGCTGGGAGATTAAAGACTTTGAGCAAACGCTGACTGAATTTGAATTTATCAAAAACGCTTCGGGCTTGGTGATCATTAAAACCGAAGTGGACTGGAAGTCGGATAAATGGAAAAAGGAGGGCGTGAAAGTTCCGTATTTAAATGAAAAGGCAATGATTACGGTTCATCCAACTTCCGGAAATGTACGAAAGATCGATTTTGAAATTCGCTTGTTGGCGCTGGAAGAAAATCTGAAACTGGGAGGTTCGGAAGATGAAAAAGGCTACGGAGGTTTTTCGGTTCGGCTCAATTTGCCGGAGGATGTTTCTTTTACCGGCCCCGACGGGAAAATTGAACCGCTTGAAACACAGGTGCTGTCAAACGGTTATGTGCAGATTGCCGGAAAATTTGATGAAGGTGTCCGGGGAAGCGGTGTGGTAATCGTCGATAATCCTGAAAACCCGGGTTATCCTCAGCCCTGGATACTCCGCGCTAAAAACAGCATGCAAAATGTGGTGTGGCCCGGCCGCGAACCCGTGGCTGTTTCTACTATGCAGCCCGTGGTGCTGAAATATTCACTGTTGATATACAGCGGTAAAATGAACAAAAATAAAATCGAAAAAATCATTACAGGAAACAAGTAAAACGAAGGTATTTTCCGGTAAATAAAATAGTAAATGATAAAAATTCAATTTGAAAATACACCGGGATTTCTTCAGATAAAACTTACTTTTAAAGCAAAATCCAAATAAACCTATAAACGGTCTGGTTCGGTAATTAACACAAGCGAAGAAGATCGTTGAAATCAGAAAAAAAATTAAAAATGAGTTCGAACAGACGAAAATTTATCCGGAATTCGGCCATTGCCGCCGCCGCTGTAAGTGTTGCCCCGGCTATTTTGAATGCCTGTGCTTCGCCGGCAGAAAAAATAAATGTTGCATTGATTGGTTGCCGTTCGATGGGCTTTAGCGATCTGCGAAGCTTTTTGCGCAAGGAAAACAATGTGGAATGTGTGGCACTCTGCGATGTAGATGCAAAAGTACTGGAAAGCAAAGCTGCCGAAGTGGAAAAAATGACTTCCAAACGGCCGGCAGAATACGGTGATTTCAGACAGGTGCTTGAAAAACCCGATGTGGATGTGGTTATTATCGGTACGCCCGATCACTGGCACGCCAACATGATGATGCAGGCAGTTAAGGCCGGAAAACATGTGTATGTTGAAAAACCGATGGGGCACAGTATCGAAGAATGCAATGCCATGGTAGCGGCACAGGCCAAATACCCTGACGTAAAAGTTCAGGTGGGAATGTGGCAGCGAAGCTCCAAACACTGGTTTGAGGCTTCTGACATCGTAAACTCAGGGCAACTGGGCGATGTGCACCTGGTAAAAGCCTGGATTTACAAAGGCTACGACGAACCGTATCCATACATTGCCGATTCGCAGGCGCCTGATTATGTGGACTATGATATGTGGCTCGGGCCGGCGCCCAAACGGCCGTTTAATATGAACCGCTTTCACTACAATTTTCGCTGGTGGTGGGATTATGCCGGTGGCGCTATGACCGACTGGGGAGTTCACCTGCTCGATTTTGCACTGTATGCTATGAAGGCCGATATGCCTGATTCGGTTTCTCCCGGTGGCGGAATTTTCTACCACGAAAAGGGAGCGATTGAAACACCCGATATCCAGCAGGCCATTTATGCTTATCCCGATCATACACTGATTTGGGAATGTGGTTTAAATCCCGGTATTGGCCCGTATCAGCGCGGACACGGCGTTGCCTATGTGGGGCAAAAGGGAACGCTGGTGGTAAGCCGCAATGGTTACGAGCTGATCCCCGACCGGAGCAACGAGCTGAAAGGCCCGTTTTTTGAAGGGCGAGTGCAGAAAAACTATGGTGATGGTTTAGACGAGCATGTGGAGAATTTCCTGGCTGCCATTCGCAAAGGCGACACACTAAATGCACCCGTGGAAGTGGGGGCAAAAACAGCCATTGTTGCCGAAATGGGGAACATTGCCTACCGCGTTGGGCAGCGCATCCATTGGGATAATGACACCAAAGTTTTTAAAGAAGATGCCGCCAATCAACTGGCAAAACTAAACTACAATCCCAACTGGCCTTTGCCAAGGGTATAACGCTCTGTAATTGCCGGTGCGAAAGGCCTGCATTTGCTTCGTAAAAGAACCCGTTTTGTATGTGGTATTGAGCATACTTAAGGAAGCAAGGTCTCGCGGAGAAGATATTGAATTTCGCACAGAACAGGGATAATACCAGGTGCTAACAAATTATAAGTTGCATTGCGGGGTTTGGGGCAGTTTGGTACTGCGGCTTCTTGCACAATTTTCTTGTCATCCCGTCAGAAAATCGCTCACGAATCCGCAACTTACATGAGGCCAGTTACCAACAAGCTTAAAAACCAACAACGTACACATGTAATGAAATAGATTATTGAAAACAGAACTTGTTAAAACATTTAAAGTAATTAATACAAATTAAGTTAAATAGATTCAAAATTGTTAATTGTCCTAAAAATATTGGCTTTTAAAAACAAATGTTCATAAATTGCCGCTCAGACTTTTAAACAATTTAATCATGAAACAAATTTTTATATTACTCTGTTTTGCCATTTTTGCGGCTTGTTCTTCCAGCAAAAAGGTGGTAAACGAATCGAACTACAACGATTTGGTGGGGCAGAACGAAATAGCAATTCTTAAAAAAGTAGGAAGTCCGACACAAATAATACATACGCCCTCTGGCGGAAAGGTTATGGTGTACGAATTTACAGAAACAGGCATGTTTCTTACACCAAACAAGTCGAACCTTAACATTAATCCACAAAAAAAAACATGGACTTACACCAGTAATGTAAATAAAATGACTAACGACCCTGAATATACCATCTACCAAAAAAATACATCGAGTTTTAAAGCCTATATTGATGAGCATGGTAAATGCATACGTGTAGATGGAAGTTTGCCTCAAGAGTACATGGAAATGCGCTATGAGAGGTTTAAGTATTTAAAATAAAATTGGAAATTAAGACAAACTCAAATAACAAACAGAAAACAATAAGATTAGAACATTAAACCCTGTGTATGATATTGGGCAGCTTACTTCCACGGACACTATGAGATATTTACTCCTAAGTTTTGAAGCTCATAAATCCAAATATTATCCTCACACCGCTCCCCGGCTATTTCAATACCTAATAAAAACAGCAACCCTTCCCCCGGTGCAAATTGAACCGGTGTACAAACTGCAAAGGTTGTATTAAACCGCTTTGCAGCCCCAAAAACCGGTTTTTCACATGCCTGCTTGTTGTATAACATATTACTTTTGGCAAAAATTCAGGAGTAAATCGGCAGCTATCTGTTTGATATTCCAGAACATCGGGAGAATAAGCATTGCAGTAAAGTTTTTAGCACATTCGGGTTGGTAGGATAGAGGATAACAATTATATTTAATGACAATAATAATGTTCTGTTGCCAGACCGATTCAATCATTACTAAAACTTAACGAAATGGAAGATAACACAACGCTGAAAGATGCTAAACTATTTGAGATTGCCTGGGAAGTGTGTAATCAGGTGGGGGGGATTTATACGGTAATCCGTTCGAAAGTACCGTCGGTAATAAAAAAAATGGGCGTTGACAATTATTTCCTGATCGGCCCGTATTTTGCCGAACAGGCTGCTGCGCATTTCGATCCGGCCACCGACTACTCAACCCCAATCGGGAAAGCTGTTTTGGAAATGCAGTCGCGGGGTTTTGATGTGCATTACGGAAAGTGGATTGTTTCGGGGCGCCCCAACGTTGTGTTGTTTAACCCATATTCGGTTTACGATAAACTGGGTGAAATAAAGCACTTTTTATACCACGACTACCACATCTCTATTCCGGGAGGCGACGAACTGCTGGATAAAGTAGCAGCTTTTGGCTTTCAGGTAAAAGAGTTTTTCCATTACCTGTGCAGCATCGATTTTTGTTCAACAGGCTTAATTGCCCATTTTCACGAATGGATGGCCGGAATCCCAATCCCCGGAATCAGAAAAGACAACCTGAATATTAAAGTTGTGTTTACCACCCATGCTACATTGCTGGGGCGTTATTTGGCCATGAACGACACCGAATTTTATCAGCATCTGCCGTTTTACAACTGGGAGAAAGAAGCCGATAATTTCAATGTAAGGCCCATTGCCGAGATTGAAAGAGCCTCGACTCATGGAGCCCATGTTTTTACCACCGTAAGCGAAGTAACGGCACGCGAATGTGTCCACTTGTTGGGGCGGTCTCCCGATATGATCCTACCAAACGGTTTAAATATTCAGCGTTTTGAAGTACTTCACGAAATGCAGAACCAGCATGTTCAGGTGAAAGAACTGATTCATGAGTTTGTAAAAGGGCATTTTTTCCAGAGTTATTCCTTTGACCTTGATAAAACCCTATACTTTTTTACATCAGGGCGTTACGAATACCAGAACAAGGGATACGACCTGACGCTGGAAGCACTGGCGCGCCTGAACTGGAAAATGCAGCAGGCAGGCTCGGATATGACCGTGGTCTCTTTCTTTATAACCAAACGGCCTTTTTACTCTTTCAATCCCGAAGTGTTGCAGTCGAGGGCACAAATTGAGGATGTTCACCGGGTAGCAGAGGAAATTAAAGAACAGGTTGGAAGACGCCTGTATAATAAAATTACTACCGAAGACGGGGCCTATGAATTTCCGGATTTAAGTGATTTGGTAGATGATTACCTGCGTTTAAAACTAAGGCGAAATGTACAAAGCTGGAAAACCAACAGCCTGCCCAAAGTGGTTACGCACACGCTGGTAGATAATGCAAAAGATGAAATACTGAATTTCCTGCGCTCTTCGAACCTGGTGAATCATCGTCACGACAAGGTGAAAATTGTATATCACCCCGACTTTATTGCTACCACAAACCCGCTGTTTCGGATGGATTATACCCAGTTTGTAAGAGGTTGCCACCTGGGAATTTTCCCGAGTTTATACGAACCATGGGGCTACACACCACTTGAATGCCTGGCCAGCGGAGTGCCGTCGGTAACCAGTAACCTGGCCGGCTTTGGAGATTATGTCGTTAATAATTTACCGCAGCACGACGAGCAGGGAATGTACATTATCGACCGCACCGACGGAAATTTCCATCGTACTGCCGAAGAACTGGCCAATATGCTTTTTGATTTTGTAAACATGACACGCCGCGAAAGAATTGCCCTTCGTTACCGGTGCGAAGAAGCTTCGATGCACTTCGACTGGTCTAACCTCGGAAAATTCTACGACGACGCCTATGAACTTGCATTACAGCGCTAACAAAGTTTAATATGAAGTATGCCCCAATTGGTGTTTTTGATTCAGGTTACGGAGGCCTTACCGTTTTAAAAGAACTGGTAGCCACGCTTCCTGAATACGACTTTCTTTACCTGGGAGACAATGCACGGACTCCGTATGGCACCCGTTCGTTTGATGTGGTTTACAAATATACATTGCAATGTGTAAAATACTTGTTTGCACAAGGTTGTCCACTGATTATTATTGCCTGTAATACAGCATCGGCCAAAGCACTGCGCAATATACAAATGCTTGACCTGCCTTCGTTGGCGCCCAATAACAGGGTGCTGGGGGTGATCAGGCCAAGCGTTGAGAAAGTAGCTGAAATTACCCGAAACGGACATGTGGGCGTGTTGGGAACGGTTGGAACCGTTACATCAGAGTCGTATCCGATTGAGCTGGAAAAGTGGTCGGAGGGGAGAGTAAAATCAACGGTTCAGGAAGCCTGCCCGATGTGGGTGCCCATTGTTGAAAATAATGAGATTGAAACAGAAGGGGCTGAATTTTTTGTAAAAAAGAACATTCAGAATATCCTGAAAAAGGATGAGGACATTGATACCCTGATTCTTGGGTGTACACATTATCCTTTGCTGGAAACGCTGATTCGAAAATATGTGCCTGAAGAAATTGAGATTTTAAAACAGGGGCACATTGTAGCCGAAAAACTAACGGATTATCTGAAGAGACATCCCGAAATGGAAGTGCGTCTGTCGAGAGGAGGGAGTATTGATTTTCGTACCACGGAATCGACCGCTACCTTTGAAAACAAAGCTTCTGTTTTTATGAACCGTGATGTAAAAGCTTCAACAATTGTTTTACCCTAAGAAAAAAGCCATCCGAAAATCGAATGGCTTTGTATCTTTTAAACTGCAAATTCAGTAATTGCCTGCTTCATTTGCCCGTACTGTTCTTCCATGCTCTGAAGAAGTTTGTACTGAGCCCGTGTTCTTACCAAATTATGCTCAGGCGATTTTACTTTATAGTAGTTGTCACCATCAATGTAATCCATCAGAAAACGAAGAACCTGTTCGTAAGTGATGTATTTGGCTGAGAAAGCAAGGTATTCCAATTCTTTTTCGGTTAAGAAAGAACCCGCTTCTTCCAGATAACCTTTGGCAAAAGCCTTGTAAATTTCAATATCCATCGAAACATTGTCAAGGTTTACGTCGTCTTCCTGCCCGGTGTTTGTATAAAAGCGCATGGCATCTCCAAAATCATTCAATACGGTACTGCTCAGAACTGTATCAAGGTCGATTACACAAAGAACTTCGCCGTTTTTATCAAAAAGAATGTTGTTGATTTTTGTGTCGTTATGGCTGATTCGTGTCGGAATAGTTCCGTCTTCCACCATTTTCCAGAAATTCAACATTTCTTCTTTTCTGTCTTCAATCCAGGCAATTTCGGTACTCACCTCTGCTTTTCTACCCACCGGATTTTTTGCTAAAACTTCGTCCCACTGTTTAAAACGATAACGAATGTCGTGAAACCCGGGCAGGATATTCACCAAAGGATCTTTCAAATCGGCCACAAGCGACTGGAACTTTCCGATTCCTTTTCCACCGGCGTAGGCAAGTTCCGGAGTTTCTGCAGCTTCGTATGCAATGGTATCATTAATAAACAAGCAAACTGCCCAGTATTCCTCTTCGCTATCCAGAAAGTACAGTTTTCCGTCTGTGGTCGGAATAATTGTCATTGCTTCCCGCATTGGATCACCACCGGCTTGTTCCACCTTCTTTTTAATGTGCAGGCAAACTTTTTGAATGTTATCCATCATGGCCGGGATAGGCGAGAAGATATTTTTATTCTTGCGCTGAAGAATATAATCAGGGGAATCGCCAACGGTTTTAATAATGAAAGTATCGTTGATAAAGCCTTCACCAAGCGGTTTTACTTCTTCAATTTCACCTTCCAGTTTGAAATTCCGTGCGATTGCGGTTAAATCTTGATTCATTAATGATTTTATTTTATTGATTAATAATTTAATCTAATAATTTCTCCCTGGTTTTGCCATGGGATTCCGCCTTTTCTCCTCTGTTAAGGGGAGATGTCAGTCTTTAAGGCTGACAGAGGGGTGAAATAAAGAAAACCCGTAAGAATTTTCTTTATTGGAAAACCTACCAGAGCTTTTCCGGATACTCTCCGGCATCAATCAGGCTTCTGATTTTTCCAACAACCAGAGGTTTGTCTTCTTTATAAGTTACTCCAAACCAGGGAGAATTTGCTTCAAGTACTTTTACACTTGCTTCTCCGTCGCTAATCATATCAAAAACTACAGAGGGGATGTACATTTCCGATTTTGGTTTTTCCATTTCAGTTTCCAGGAAATCCACAAATCTTTTTTCCAGAGTTTTGAAAATCGATGGTTTAAATCCCCAAATGTTCATCGATGCATTTTCTTTTCCGCTGAGTTGCTTTTCAGAGCCGTCTTCCTCAACAGAATATGCAGCCTCTCCTTGTTTGAATATTTTTGTTGTCTCAACAATTTTTACCAGGTTATTGTCGGCATCTACTTCGCAAATACCGCGCGAAACCGATCCATGATCCGAAAGTGTATTGTTTAGCTGGTACCCAACCATTGAATATTCCGAATCGTTGTTTGATGCCACCAGAAAATCGGCCATCACCTTGTAGGCGTTTTTCCCGTAAAAGTCGTCAGCATTCAAAGCACAGAAAGGTTCTTTTACCGCATCTTTTGCCACCAGAATGGCATGTGCTGTTCCCCAAGGCTTTTCTCTTCCTTCGGGTAGTGAAAAACCTTCAGGGAGCATATTCAACTCTTGAAAAACATAGTCAACCTCAATTTTACCTTCCAGTTTTTTATCAAACTTTTCTTTAAAGGCATCGGCAAAACTTTCCCTGATAATAAAAACTACTTTGCCAAATCCGGCACGGATAGCATCATAAATAGTGTAGTCAATAATGGCCTCACCGTTGGGCCCAACGGGTTCTACTTGTTTAAGGCCTCCAAAACGGCTGCCCATTCCGGCAGCAAGAATTAATAGTGTTGGTTTCATTTTAGTTTATTATAAATGATTCATAATCGTAATCCGCATAAGAACTCAACTGCATCTTACAGTTTTGCCCGAAAAGGGATATTGAGATTTGAATAACACAACTACGAAAAAATAAAAAGTTATTGAAATATGAAAATAATTTCAATAAAGATTTTAAAAATATTAAAAAGAAATATTTTTATTGTGCTATTATTTTAAATGTAGCCGGTCTGATTCAATCCCTGTTTTTATCGTTTATTCTATTATTCGTTGTACCAACTTGCATATAAATGGTATGCATTGGCAATTCGTTCAACTTCTCCGTGCAGAAGTTCAGAGCTTATATTTTTTACTTTTCGGGCGGGCACACCTGCATAAACGCTGCCCGATTCAACTACTGTACCTTTGGTAACCACCGAACCGGCAGCAACAATCGAATTACTCTCTACCACCGCATTGTCGAGAATAACGGCATTCATCCCGATCATTACGTTATCGTTTAAAGTACAACCATGAATGATTGCCCCGTGTGCAATGGTAACATTGTTGCCGATATTTGTCGGAGATTTCTGGTAGGTAGCATGAATTGTAGCATTATCCTGAATATTGGTGTTATTCCCAATCTTTATAGAATGTACGTCTCCTCTTATTACTGCATTGTACCAAATACTACAGTTTTCACCCACTTCTACATCTCCGATTATTGCAGCTGTTTCTGCTACAAAACAGTCTTTCCCAAACTTCGGAGTTTTTCCTTTTAGTTCCTTTATATAAGCCATTATCTGTACTGAATTTAAATAGAATGTAAAAATACGAAAACCTTAAAACTATCGTATAAGTCATCATTAACTTATTAAATAATGATTACATTTGTTTGTCATTTAAATGATCAACCATCAATAAAATCGATTCTGAAATTATGATTTATTAGTTTTAGAGTCGTTTTTTTTATGGAATAAATGAAATGCTTCGCAAGAAGTATTTTATTAAAATAAATCTTGTTTGTTAAGAATTCAATTTTACAGATGTTCTTTCAAAAAAGGATGTCGCAACAAGCAAGATATTATTAAATTGAACCGGAAAAAGAACTAAAATTAAGGAATATGCGAAGACAGCACCAATCAAAACGGAATTTTTTACAGCTGTCGGGTAACATTTCTACATCTTAAATCAAAAGCAATTTTATTAACGATGAAAGAGACGAAAGTAATAGAGCTGGAAGAAGTTGCTATAAGGTTTTCGGGAGATTCCGGAGACGGGATGCAGTTAACCGGAACCTTGTTTTCGGATACAACAGCACTTCTGGGAAATGACATTTCAACCTTTCCCGACTATCCATCAGAAATTCGTGCACCCCAAGGTACAGTTGGCGGTGTATCCGGATTCCAGGTACAGTTTGGGCACAAACAAATAAATACACCCGGAGATTATGCGCATGTACTGATTGCGATGAACCCGGCGGCCATAAAAGCAAACGCGCGTTTTATGATGCCCGGCGGAACCATTATTTATGACTCAGACTCCTTTACCGAGAAAAACTTTAAAAAAGCAAACTTCCAAACCGATGATCCATTTACGGAGCTGGACATGGAAGACTATTTTAAGATTGCCGTTCCCATTTCTTCTTTAACACAGGAAGGATTAAAAGAATTTGGCCTGGACAATAAAAGTGTACTTCGTAGTAAAAATATGTTCGCGTTGGGGCTGGTGTGCTGGATGTTTAACCGGCCGCTTGAATATGTTGATGAATTTATTCGTACCAAATTCAAGAAAAAACCAGTGGTAGTTGAGTCGAATATAAAAGTATTGCACGACGGGTATAACTATGGAATGAACATGCAGCACATGACACCAACATACCTGGTGCATCCTGCAGAGATTGAAAACGGAACTTACCGAAACATCAACGGAAACCATGCCACAGCCTGGGGTTTATTGGCTGCTGCGGAACGTGCCGGATTGGAATTGTTTCTTGGTTCGTACCCAATTACACCCGCTACAGACATTCTTTCTGCATTATCGGTGCGTAAAGATTTGGGGGTAAAAACTTTTCAGGCCGAAGATGAAATTGCCGGAATAGCATCAGCAATTGGAGCTGCGTTTGCCGGTGATTTGGCCGTTACTACAACCTCCGGTCCCGGACTTGCATTAAAATCAGAAGCCATTGGTTTGGCCGTAATGGCAGAACTTCCGCTGGTAATTGTAAATGTACAGCGTGGAGGCCCGTCAACCGGGTTACCAACCAAAACAGAACAGTCGGATCTTTTGCAGGCGCTTTACGGCAGAAACGGAGAAAGCCCCGTAGTTGTACTGGCTGCCAGCACTCCGTCTGATTGTTTTTATTATGCCTACATGGCCTCTAAAATTGCCTTGGAACGCATGGTGCCGGTAATTCTTTTAACCGACGGATTTTTGGGGAACGGAAGCGAACCGTGGAAAATTCCGAACGTGGCAGAGTTACCATCCATAAGTCCCCGTTTTGCAAAAGACGCCGATGAATTCAAACCATACAAAAGAGACGAAAATACTTTGGCGCGCGAATGGGCATTTCCGGGGATGAAAGGCTTTGAGCATCGCATTGGTGGATTGGAGAAAAACATAAGTGGTACCGTAAGTCACGATCCGGAAAACCATCAGATAAATTCTGAAATCAGGGAAGAAAAAGTACAGCGGGTTGCTGAACTTGTACCTGATCTGGAAGTTTGTGGTGATGAAGAAGGCGAAGTATTGGTAGTAGGATGGGGTGGAACCTATGGCCACCTGATCAGTACTGTACGTCAGTTGCGTTTAGAAGGTAAAGATGTAAGTCTGGCTCATTTCAATTACATTAAACCGCTGCCTAAAAACACAAAAGATGTTTTCAGCCGTTTTAAAAAGATTATTGTTTGCGAGCTTAACCTGGGGCAGTTTGCCGGTTATTTGCGTGATAAAATGCCCGGATTTGCTTATTTCCAGGCAAATAAAGTGAAGGGCTTGCCGTTTACGGTGAGCGAGCTGAAAGAAAGTATCAATCAATTGCTGGAGGACTAATCATGACTGATTTAAAATACACGATAAAAGATTTTAAAAGCGATAATGAAGTTCGGTGGTGTGCCGGATGTGGAGATTTTGCCATAATAAATGCAGTGCAACGCACCATGGCAGATATGGGTATTCCACGTGAAAAGTTTGCTGTTATTTCCGGAATCGGTTGTTCATCGCGCTTTCCGTATTACATGAGCACCTATGGTTTTCATACCATCCACGGACGTGCAACTGCGGTTGCTTCAGGTGTAAAAGCTGCTAATCCCGAACTAAGTGTGTGGGTTATGACTGGTGACGGCGACTCGATGGCAATTGGTGGTAACCACTTTATTCACCTGATTCGTCGTAATTTCGACCTCAATGTTGTTGTTTTTAATAACCGTATTTATGGTTTGACCAAAGGTCAGTATTCGCCAACGTCTGATCGTGGTTTTGTGAGTAAAACCTCGCCGTACGGGACGGTGGAAGATCCTTTTGTACCCGGACAACTTGTGATTGGTGCGCGGGGAACCTTCTTTGCACGTTCTATCGACGGTAACCTGAAACTCAGCCAGTCAGTTTTGGAAGGAGCTGCCCGGCACAAGGGGACTTCGGTTGTGGAAGTACTGCAAAATTGTGTGATCTTTAACAACGGAATTCATGCAGCGATTACAGATCCAAATCACCGTTCCGACCGTCAGCTTATTCTTGAACATGGTAAGCCAATGATTTTTGGCGAGGAAAACGACAAAGGGCTTATTTTTGACAAAGGGAAATTGAAAGTGGTAAAAATTGGTGAAAATGGAATTACGGAAGCAGATATTCTTGTACACGATGCCTACGAAGAAGATCCAACTTTGCATTTGGCCCTAATCAATTTAAAATTGCCCGATTATCCGGTAGCTTTCGGAATTATCCGGAGTGTTTCGGCACCTGTTTACGATGTTGAAATGGAAGCTCAGATAAAAGAGGTTCAGAATACACGGAAAATTAATAGTGTGGATGAGTTGCTTCGATCAGGAAATACCTGGGAAGTAACCGGAAATAGCAATGGGAAAAGTTCAGCACCCAAATGTCCGTAAGAAAGTAAAAAAATATACTGGAAGGCTCTGTTAGTTGGCAGGGCCTTTTATTTTTAGTAGATTTTATTTGCAACATTGTTGCATTTGATATATGTTTGCAACAATGAATCCAAAAGATATTCTCATCTATCATAACTTAAAGCGTACAAGTTGCCGGGAGGGCATTATTGGAGTTATTATGTCTTCTGATAAGGCATTGTCAGAAAATGAGATACGTGATCAACTGGTTGGTAATTATGACCGAACTACTTTTTATCGTTCATTTAAAACACTGGTTGAAAGCAGTATCGTTCATAAAATTGTGGTGGATAATAACCTTGTAAAGTATGCACTCGATAACCAGATAACACATAAAAGCGAACATGCCCATTTCTATTGTAACGAATGTAACTCAGTTGTTTGTCTGGATTCGGTACCTGTTGAAAAACCAAAATTACCGGAAGGATTTGTTAGTTTGGAGGTTGAATTTGTAATAAAAGGTACCTGTAAGTTTTGTAAGGAAAAGACAAAATAGAGTTGATAAAGTACATCCAACATATAGCTTTTGCGTTATTGGTTGTTTTTATATTTCCGATAACTTATCAGCCGCTTCATATTGTATGGCATGCCAACCATGGAAGGCCGGATGTTTGTTGCCATAACAGCATTTGTAACATTGAGACAAGTAATCATTCCGGGGCAAAAATCAGAGAGAAGGAAGATCACTGTTCTATTTGTGATTTTGAGTTCTCGGTAAACAGTGTTCCGGTTCATTCAGTTGCCGAGAATTATGTGCCGGTCGTAAAGATTTTCAGAAGTGAAACAATTTTAGAAATATTTATCTCTTGTATCGTTCTGATCAAGTCGCCTCGTGCCCCGCCATTTTCAGCATAACATTCTTCCCCAATATTTTTAGAATTATTATAACTCAATTTTAGTAAAATGAGGAAAATACTCGTGTTATTGAGCATGAGCGTTGTGTGGTTAGCTGTTTCGGCACAAGATACTTTTGTGCTATCCGGTAAAATCACTGATGAAAAAAATACTGAGCTTCCGGGAGCAGTAATTGTTGTAACGCCGGGAGACAGAGGCGCTGTTTCTGATGTTCATGGAAATTTTAGTATTAGCGGAATTGCTGTAGGGAAATATAAAGTTCAGGTTTCTTTTGTTGGATACCGGGAGTTTACGGATTCAGTACAGGTAAATACAAATACTACTTTGAATTGCCGGCTGAAACCGGTATCGCTTTATTTACAGGAAGTAATAGTTACTGACAGTTATGCAGCCACACGAAAAAAAGAAGAAACGTTAAATCTGGATGTCGTTAATAAAGATTTTTTAAGGCAAAATGCCGGTGGTAGTTTGATGAAATCACTGGAACGGCTTCCCGGTGTTTCAACGATCGATATTGGCTCAGGACATTCGAAACCAGTCATTCGCGGCTTAGGGTTTAACCGTGTTGTGGTGGTTGAAAACGGTGTAAAACATGAAGGCCAACAATGGGGAACAGATCACGGGTTGGAAATCGATCAGTATTCCATTGATAATGTGGAAGTGATCAAAGGCCCGGCTTCGCTGATGTATGGCTCCGATGCGATTGGTGGAGTTATCGATATTAAACAAAATCGCTTGCCTGCAGATCATTCAATAAACGGGATCGTAAACCTGATTGGGAAAAGTAACAATAATTTGCTGGGTACCTCGCTGGAATTGACCGGCCGGAAAGATTGGTTTTTTGCTCAACTTCAGGCAACGATTCTTGATTACGGCGATTACAAAGTACCTGCCGACAGTGTTGATATTTATTCGTACCGTGTGCCATTGTACAAAAATCATTTACGGAATACTGCCGGTTATGAGCGTGATTTGCATTTATCGTTTGGTATTGTATTACCACAGTTTCAAAGTCGTTTTTATGTGAGCAACATCAGTAGCAAAAGTGGATTTTTTGCCAATGCACATGGTTTGGAACCACGTAATGTTGACGCAGAACTGCACGACAAGTCCAGCCGTGATATTTTGTATCCTTTTCAGCAGGTTAATCATTTCAAGCTGGTTAATAAAACCCGGTGGAAATTGGGAAAAGCCAGTGTGAATGCAGACCTGGGATTTCAGCGAAATTTCAGACAGGAAAAAAGCCAATATACGAGTCATGGTTATATGCCCGCAGTTTTCCCAGATACAATGAACTTTGCTGCCGATTTGGAACGCGAGTTTGATAAATACGTGTATTCAGGAATGGTAAGAGCAATTTTAGAGCAAAGTGCACAAACTACTTTTACTATCGGAATAAGCAGCGAATTTCAGAACAACCGAATTAATGGCCGGGGTTTTATTATTCCTGTCTTTCGTCAGTTTTCCACCGGCGCATTTCTTTTGGGTAAGCATTCATTTTCAGCAAGAAGCTTGTTGCAACTTGGTTTGCGTTTCGATTATGGAAACATAAGAACCGATGCTTATTTCGACTGGTTTCCGTCGCCAACAGAAAATGGCAGCGAATATTTGCAACGTGCACAGGATTTAAACCGTAGCTTTTCGAATGTTTCCTGGTCGCTCGGGTACAGTTATTCGCCGGAACATTGGCTGTTAAAGGCAAATGTCGGAAAGAGTTTTCGTATGCCCATTGCAAAGGAATTGGCGGCTAACGGAGTAAATTATCATCATTTTAGTTACGAGGTGGGTAATCCCGGTTTATCTGCCGAAGTTTCTTATCAGCTTGACGGAGGTGTAGAGTACCATTCAAAAAAGCTGGCAGTGGGGATCACGCCCTTTTTGAATTATTTTCCGAATTATATCTATCTGAACCCGACTTCGGAGCACGATCGTTTATATGGAAACGGAAACCAGGTTTATAATTACCTGCAAAGCATGGTTTTCCGTTTGGGCGGTGAGTTGCATGCTCATTACCGGTTACTGGAAACGCTTCAGGTTGGCGTTATCGGTGAATATGTTTATTCGGAGCAGTTGTCGGGCGAAAAGAAGGGGTTTACGCTGCCTTTCTCACCACCGGCTTCGGCAATATGTAACCTAAAATACAGTACCGATAAGTTTATGTTTTTTCAAAATGTGTATGCCTCGGTTGATTATCGGTTAACGGCAGCACAAACTAACATTGTTCCTCCCGAAGAAACGACAGATGGTTATCATACAATCAATCTAGGAATTGGGGGAGAAGCTAAAATAAGGCAGCAAAGTCTGAAACTTTCATTACAGGTTCAGAACCTGTTTAATACCAAATATTTTAATCATACCAGCTATTACCGGCTGATAAATGTACCTGAATCAGGAAGGAATTTTATAATGAATGTTGTCCTTCCTTTTTCAGGCAAAATTTAAAAACTATTTAAAAATGAAGACAATTATGAAAATTTTAATGCCTCGGATGAAAACAATTATTTATGTATTATCAACGTTTTCAGTTGTTTACCTGTGTAGTTGTGACGAAGATGACAAGGATACACAAAAACCTGTTATTACCGATCTTGAAGTGGGGCACGGCGATACCATCCATATTGGAGAAGGGATTCATTTGGAATTTGAAGTAGAAGATGACGGTTTGCTGGATTATTACCGTATTCAGATTCATCCGGAAAATGAAGGGGAAAAAAGTGCTTTGGATGAACTTGCCTGGGAGTACGACAGCACTTTTACCGAAATTTCCGGTTTGCGTAATTATACGGTTCATCAGCACAATATTGAAGTACCAGAAGAAACAGCTGAGGGGATTTACCATTTTCACCTGATGGTGGCCGATGAAGCCGGAAATGTGACAACATTTGAGCAAGAGCTTATTGCAAGCCATGAAGGAAGTGGAGACGATCATGACCACGTAGATTAGGTTTAGTTTGTAATAAATGCAGGTAAGGGTAGGAGGATGACATTCTCTTAACCTTACTGCATATGTTTAGTATATAAAAAATAAAAAGATGAGGACATTAAATAAAATTCTGTTATTGATTGTGACAATATCATTCTTTTCCTGCTCTGAAACCGATGATAAAGACGATCAAAAACCTGAAATAATTATGACAGGGGCAGAGGTATTTCCTAACAATTGCGATACACTCTATTTTGGAGAGACTTTCACATTTCGTACCCACTTTTCTGATAATCAGGAGCTGGGTTCCTATAGTATTTCAATTCATAATAACTTTAATCATCATTCTCATAGTACAGAGCTTACTGAGTGCACTTTATCCCCGATAAAAGCGCCGGTTAATCCGTTGACTTTTATCGAAGATTATTCTATTCCGGACGGTACAAATGAATACGAGGTTAGTATGAGTTTGGAAATTCCTTTGGGTGAAGGAACGGAACTTTTCGATGATGGTGATTATCACTTTTTTATTCGTTTAACGGATAAAGCAGGCTGGTCGGAGCAGAAAGGACTGAGTATAAAAATCCTCCATCGTTAAATCGTTAATTTATATTTTTCTTATTGAGGAGAAAAGTTTTAGCAGATTTTTAAATGGCTTTGTTTCAGAAGAATAGATGTAGATGTTTATCAGGGGTAGGTGGTGATGACACGATCCCTCAGAACGTAAAAGCCATTCCCAGCCCCATTTGTTCACCGTTGTAGTAGGGAAGAATACAGCCTGAAATGTTATCGCTGTATTTAAAAAGAGTTTTTCGGATAAAGGGATGAACCCAGTATGCAACTTTTGTACTAAGCATTCCAATTCCGGCGCCTGTAACAACATCGGTTAACCAATGGCGGTTGTTGTACATGCGGTAAAAGCCGGTCCCGGCAGCAACAGTATAACCCGCAATGCCGTACCAAGGCGAAACATCTTTGTATTCCTGGTATAGAAATTCGGCGCCCATAAAAGCTGTTGCTGTATGTCCCGACGGAAAAGAGTTTCTGGATGAACCATCGGGACGAAGAACATTGGCTGAATTTTTCAGGATATTTACCGTGCTTCCCATCAGCAGATAGGCAGTAGCAAGAATTGTGGTGCGGTCTCTGAAATTGTGTTTTCCTTTTACACCGGCAAGGTTTAAGGCATAAACCGAAACAAAGGGTAAATATTGCGAGAAATCGTCAATGGTAGCGCGTTCGTCGATGTGCTCCATTAGCTCTTCACGTACTTCGGAATTGATATCTTTTATAAAATCGCTTTCCATCCCGATAACTCCAAATGTTATCATTGCCGTAGGAACGATTAAAGCTGCCGGTTTAAATTTCAGATCCTGATTTGTACGCAGTGTATCACCGTGGATGGTATTTGCCTGCGAAAACTGTATTGTCAAAATCAGAAGTATAAAGAGTAGGGTAATTTTCACTTTTTCAGGTGTTAATTTATAAATCACAATAGAAACTCGATTTATTTCAATTTGTTTAATCTAATAATTCCGCCAGGCTTGCCCTGGCTCTGCTTTTCATCCACGGTTGATAGAAATATATGAGCAATTTTCACTGATTTATCTGATTATTCCTTTTTGATACGTTTCAAGTGCCCGTTTGCGGGCAAAGGTATGTTCCACCATTGGCGGTGGATAATCAGAGGTTTCCACTTCCGGAATCCAGCGTTGTATATACTCTTGGTTTGGATCAAATTTCTTTTGTTGTTCGGTGGGATTGAAAATACGGAAATAAGGAGCGGCATCGCATCCGGTACCTGCTGCCCATTGCCAGTTACCATTGTTTGACGATAATTCGTAATCAAGTAATTTCTGTGCAAAATAAGCCTCTCCCCAGCGCCAGTCAATCAGCAAATGTTTGCACAGAAAACTTGCAGTAAGCATGCGAACGCGGTTGTGCATGTGGCCCGTTTCATTTAATTCGCGCATTCCGGCATCTACCAACGGATACCCGGTTTGCCCATTACACCAGCGTTCAAATTCTTCTTTGTTGTTTCTCCATTGAATTCCATCGTATTTCGAACGGAAATTCTGATTGACAACCTTAGGATAATGAAAAAGTATCTGCATAAAGAATTCTCTCCAGACGAGTTCATTTAAAAATACCGGAAACCTGTTGCTGACCTCACGAACGATTTCCCGAATACTAACCGTGCCAAAGCGAAGGTGGGCACTTAAGTTTGAAGTGCCTTTCAAGGCCGGAAAATTTCGGGTTTGCTCATAAGGAAACCTCTAAAAATTAAAAATCTACCAATCAGCCTATTATAATAGTAAATAGTATCTTAGGAGCATATTCTTATACAATGAGGACAAGATACAAAGCAACAGGGACAAACAGT
>JBKEDN010000328.1:0-14761 GCA_047975435.1 Draconibacterium sp.
ACTGTTTGTCCCTGTTGCTTTGTATCTTGTCCTCATTGTATAAGAATATGCTCCTAAGATACTATTTACTATTATAATAGGCTGATTGGTAGATTTTTAATTTTTAGAGGTTTCCTTATAACTAAGGGAATTATTTAAACCAAAAGTGAAATCAGGATAGGGATTACCTAGAACAACTCTGTCTGCATCTGTAATCTTATCATCCTTGTTCGCATCCAGCCATATTGGATTTCCGGGTACTATGTTTGGTTGAGCAGCAATAGGGGTTTGGCCTTCCTGAAAAATCCCTATTGCCTTAGTTCCGTAATAGGAATACAGCGCTTCTCCGGGTCTTATAAGAGACTGGATGTTCGAATTTGTTTGGATAATCTCCAGTATATTACCTAAACTTACTACTTCATTTTTGGCAGTTGAAAAATTTAAATCGGTTGACCATTTAAGAGCCCCCGTTAAATTAATGGTACTAATCATTACTTCGATTCCTGAATTATCAACCTGTCCTATATTGCTGGCAAGAACTGAAAATCCTGAAGTGCTTGGAATAGGAAGGTTAAGCAATAAGTCTTTATTCGATTTTTTGTAGTAATCGATACTTCCCCTTATCCGGGATTTTAAAAATCCGAAATCTAAACCAACGTTCAGCTGTTCAGAAGTTTCCCATTTCAAATCCGGGTTTGGTATTCTTGATGGAGAAACTCCAGACACCTGCTGGCCGCCAAAAACGGCAACAGCACCTCCCGAATAAGTAGCAAGTGCACGTGCAATACCAATATCATCATTACCTAATTGTCCCCAACCGGCTCTCAATTTTAAGTCAGAGAGGACATTTGAATCTTTTAAAAATGACTCGTTGCTGATTTTCCATGCTCCGGAAAAAGAAGAAAAATAACCATATCTTTTATTAGCCCCAAAATTGGAAGATCCGTCAGCACGTATCGAAGCTGTTAGCAGGTACTTGTTATCAAAACCGTAATTAATCCTACCTAAATATGATAGTAGTCTGCGTTCAGACGCAAAACTACCAACTTGATTCTGAGTCTGAGTCCCCAATCCTAAGTCGTTTGTTTCGATCACATCTGAAGCAAAACCCTGTGTTCCGGCTGAAAAGGTCCTGTTTTCAAATATCTGATAGGTGTTTCCAATCATTGCGGTTAATGAATGTTTATCTGCTATTGTCTTATTGTAGGTCAAAATACCTTCCAACAGGGTATTTGATAATTCACCACCTACAATAGTGGCAATGCCACCCGCCGATTCACCTTGTTGAGATATTCTATTCGAGTAAATATCTCTACGTTTATTCATTCTATCAGATCCGAACGTCATTTTAAGTTTCAAATCCGGAGTAAATTTATACTCGCCATAAATATTTACGATGGTACGATTAATCTCTTCTTTTAATATCTGTCCGTTTACAACACCGTATGGGCTACCTAAAGTCAATGCAAATAAATCCCCATCTTTATCAGGTCTGAAAACACTGCCATCATCGTTAAAAACCGGATTAACCGGGGAGTTGTTTAGTGCCAGATATACCGCATCTCCTTGTTCATTTATAGCAAATCCATTTACAGGAACTTGTTTATTCTTTTCAAAAGACGTATTCAATTTCATACCAAAAGTAAATCTATCACCAATCTTTTGATCAATATTAAGCCTGGCTTGATATCGGGAATATCCTGTGTTTTTTATAATACCCTCTTCTATGTATGAACTGAGAGATGAGTAGTAAGTGGTTCCGCCTGATTGCCCTGATAAGGATAAATTATTATTCTGTGTAAATCCCATTTGTGTAATCTCATCTTGCCAATCTGTTCCTGCTCCAACAGAATTAATAAAATTATTGTCAAAGGGTGCTGAATGGCCTCGGGCGATTTCCAGTTCGTTCATCACATTTATATAATCTGAGGTATTTAATACATCAATTTTTTTCCTAATCTTGGTAACGGAATAACTTGTATTAAAATTGAACTTAGGAATACTACCTTTGGTTCCACTTTTTGTTGTTATAATCACTACTCCGTTTGAACCTCTTGATCCATAAATAGCAGCAGCTGAAGCATCTTTCAGAATTTCAATAGATTTAATATCAGCCGGATTTATTGAATTTAATGGATTGTTTGGTGGCAACTGTCCATCGAATCCACTATTTAATTCTCCGGTTGCCGTAGCAACGTTGTAAATTGGAAATCCATCTACAACATAGAGTGGTTCTTGACCTGCTGTTATCGAACCAGTTCCCCTGATTCTAACAGAAACTCCTCCTCCCGGCGCATGACTTGATTGTGTAATTTGGACACCTGCCGCCCTGCCCTGAAGCATTTGATCTACCGATACCGGATTGACTTCATTTAAATCTTCATTATCTAACGATACTACCGAACCAGTTAAATCGCTTTTCTTAACAGTTCCATAACCAATTGCAACTATTTCATCTAATCCAATAGCATCAGCAACCATCTGGACATTTACTACACTTCGTGATCCGACCTCAATTTTTTGTGAGATCATCCCAACAAATGAAAACTGCAAAACTGCATCTTGTGGCAGGTTAACAAAATTATAATCTCCATCACTATCGGTAATAGTGCCATTTGTTGTTCCAACAATAGCCACTGTTACTCCGGGCAAGGGCTCTCCATTCTCGCTGGTAACTTTGCCAGAAACTCTTTTTTGGTCCTGTTCCACCAAAGCTTCAATCGAGACTTTCGGCGTAGTTAACAGTATAAAATGGTCTTTCACTTTAAAACCAATATCTGTCCCATAAAAAAGTTTGTCAAGAACTTCTTCAATTTTCTTATTGCTTACTTCTATTGAAACTTTTCTGTTAACATCAACAAATTTCTCGCTGTACATGAAATAGAATTCACTCTGTTCTTCAATATTTAGCAACACCTCTTTTACCGTGGAATTCTTCATGTTGAGATTCAACATTGTTGACTGAGAGTAAGAATTTGAAGCAAATATACTTGCAACAGAAATCAGTAATAAAAAAATTGTAGGTTTCATAAGTCTAATTAGTTTCCGCATTCTGAGATTGTAGAAACCCCAGACGCAATAGTCATTTTTTTTCATACTTTTACAATGTTTAGATTAGAAATTGCCCTTTGGTACTACTACTAAAGGGTGGTTTATATTTACAGGGAATTGTTGGCGCATTTCCCTGTATTCTTTCCCGAATACATGTAGTTATCTTGTTCTAATTTGATCTGTTCATAAGTTTAAAAGATTAAAGTTTGATATAGTTTTATAATTGTTGTTCAATTTTATTCCCGTCTTTCAATCTTTATCTGCTGTTTGGAATAAGTACCGCCAGATAATTTCTTTCGCTTAAAAACAGTGTATTTGATTGGTGTTATTTCTTTCATCAAATCGAGTATAAAAATCAAAGACTCATCAGCCAGAGTTACAGTATAGGTTAAATCTTTTGCATCTTCGGCAACCAGTATATCTACGTCAAACATTCGACTTAATTTCATGGCAACATTTGTAATAGGTTCGTTATCAAACACCAGTTTACCATCTTTCCAGGCAATATATTTATTAATATTTCCAACAGACGAACTAGTTTCTCTGGAATCAATATGGAAAGAGACATGCTGATCGGGAATCATACTTCCAATGATTTTTAATTTACCATCAGGCTTTACTTCTTCCAAGCTAACTTTCCCATTTACCAATGTTGTAGCAATTATATTATCATCAGGATAAGCATGAACATTAAAGCTTGTTCCTAAAACCTTAATATGGAGGTTACCTGCATCTACTATAAATGGTTTTTCCGGATTATACGACACATCAAAATAGCCCTCTCCAATTAATTTTATTTCCCTTGTTTTACCAATGAATTCCCTGGGATACTTTATTTTACTTCCATAATTCAAATGTATTTTTGTTCCTTCTTGTAACTGAACTACAGTACGCGAACCGATTGGTGCAACAACCTCTATGGTATCAACAGCAGCTTCTGCTGTAAGTTCAGACTGAATGTTGTTGTGAGACAACATGTATAAAACCACCGTCACCAAGGGTAAGAATAGTATTGCTGCCACACGGCCAAACCATTTAGTAATATTCATTAACGGTGTGGTTGTATCTTTTTCAATTCTATATTCTTTCAGATTTATTTCGTGATGAATTCTATCGAGTAAATGCTTATACTTATTTTTTGTAGCTATACTTTTGCCTGACTCAAAATTATTCCAATCCTCCAACACCATCTTTTCAGTTTTATCGCTTAGAGATGCTTCATTTACCCATTTTGCAAATTCTTCAAATTCTTCGGAAGAACAGGCCCCATTCAAATATTTACGTAAAATCGCTTTATTCATTTCTTTTCATAAGACCTCCCGCTAAACGGGAGGTACTTTATCTGATTAAACTAGACATAACTGATTGAATCAATCGGTTATTTATATTACGCATAGCTCACAACAGGGGACTAATAAAAATTGATTATTCTTTACTTCAGCAGAACAAACAGACAAACAAACACCTAATAATCAAACTACTACCAATATTCGATTTAAGAAACTTTATTGCAGAAACAAGATGATTTTTTACTGTGTTTTCAGAAATATCTAATTGCTGTGCAATTTCTTTATGAGTATATCCTTCTTCTCTACTAAGTATATAAACCTGTCTTTGCCGGGGGGATAATTGTTGTAGCAAGTGTTGAACCCTTTCACGTAGTTCATTGTATTCCATTTCATCAATAACGCTACTCGCATTTTCGATTTTTTGAACCGACTTCAAATATTCTCTCGATTTACTTTCACTTAACCGCTTGCGTAACAAACTTATTGTCGAATTATATGCAATTGTGAATAGGAAAGATTCAAAAGATAAATATGTATCAATCTTTTTTCTTGACTCCCAAATTTTTATAAAAACTTCCTGAACAATCCCTTCTGCATCCTCTTCCTGCTTTAAATATCTTAAAACAAACTGATGTAATTTCTCACAATAAATATTATAAATGATATCAAAGGCTGCAATATCACCTTTCTTTATTCGATTTACCAATTCAATATTTGCAACGGTGTTGTTCAAATCTGTTCATGGTTTAGTTATATAAAAATATAATTTTCATTGAAAAAACTTGAATCAAATATTAAATTATTAGTTTTACCTGTACCTCACCTTATAATTCCTAACCAACCATTCATACCTAGCTTCAGGACATTTCGAATTATCTTGTTTATCATGCTACCATAACACCCATTTTTCATCACCCAAAATACCTAACAGCTGAAAATAAAAATTCTATATTTTTGAATATTCTGGCTAAATCCATGATTATGTATCCTATTGGATTATCCTTAAATTAGGAAAACTAATTATTTATATTCTAAAACATTACCTAATTTATTTCATACGAAATCCTTCCGGGATCACGTCGCCTCCAATCCTCCTTTCGACAAATAAAATAACTTAGATATCAAAAACAACTTACTCCCAAAAAGGTACCCAAACCTTGTATGTATCCCCTTCCCTGATATTTCCTACAGCATAATAAGGAATTGCAGAAAACTCGCTTTTGATGCCACCTTCATCCATTGCACTTCCTTTTATTACATTCACTCCCTGCAATAAGCCCGGGTTATATACCGATGACATTTTGGCTGAAACATCAATTTTTAAATGATCCAGGTTATTGTTGGCATTTCCTTCGAGGCAATAAACTACCGGGCCGGAAGCAATGGCAACCAGGCCATTTAAATCCTTTACTTTTGGCGAGGCATAAACAAAACGTGGCTGCATAGGTAATATTAACTCAATTTTGTCGTCATCAGACCATTTTCTGTCAATGGTTACATAGCCGTCAAAGGGCTCAGTTTTAAAAGGCTTTCCGTTTATTTTTAATTCAATGGTTTGATCCTGATCCGAAGCATACAAGCCAAACGGATTTTCAAATCCCAACGCCCATCCGGGGATTCTTAGTTTCAACGGAAACTTGCAGGGAGAATCCGGTCTTACTGTTAATTCAATTTTTCCGTCCCACGGATAGTTCGTTTCCTGCCTTAGTTTTACCAAAGTATTTTTCAACTTGAATTCAGCCCTGCTCCCAACAAACAGATTCACAGCAATTCCTTCTGAATCATCAGAATAAATAAACCCGGCAACAGAAGACACCATTTTCAAAAACATCGGAGGACAGCACGGACATCCATGCCAATTCCAGCGTTGGTGACTATGAGCGTTTAAAGGATTCTGGTAGGTGTAAAGATCACCCGACAGTGAAATTCCGGTAAGTACGCTATTGTACAAAACACGCTCCAGCTCGTCGATGTATTCTCCCTGCCCGAAAAGTACATTCATTTGCTGACTAAAAAATCCGGCTCCAACAGCTGCACAAGTTTCAAGATACGCATCGTTGGGCAGATAATAATCGGGCCCAAATTTCTCATCGTGGGCAATGGCACCAACTCCTCCTGAAATAAACATTCTTTTCCCAACCATATTATCCCACAAATCAGCCACTGCCTTAATGTATCTGGGATCGTCATTTTCTTCGGCTACCGCAGTTGCTCCCGTGGCAAAAAGCGTTGCCCTAACAGCATGTCCTTCAATGGTATTTTGCTGAAACAAAGGAGTAGAATCCTGTGCATAAGAGCCATAATTCAACCTTGTAAGCCCGATACGATTTAACTCATTATTCTCTTCATCAACCGAATAAGGAAAACCCTTGCTGTGGCCTCTGGCTTCAATCCAAAACATGGCCAATGAATAATAATTGTTTTCATCCACCGGAACATCCAGCCTGGTTTTCAAATCAGGATTATTTTTAAAAAGCCAATACAACTTCATTATTGCTTCTTCGGGACCGGAGTGCCCGGGAACCACATTGTGTTTTGGCGCCGGCCCCATGTAGTCGGCCATATAATTGGCAAGCTTTGCAGCAACATTCAACAACTTAACTTTTCCGCTTGCCTGATAATAATGAACCGCCGCTTCAAACAACATCCCTGCATTATACACATCGTGCTGCCACCGTAAGTTTCCACCGTTTTCACCCCAGCGGTGGCCGGGTTCAACCAGCTGTGTATAAGTATTTATGAAACCATCCGGATCAGTATTTTGTGCTGCAGCAATCCTGTCAATATAACCATCAATCCGTGTTTCTAATTTTGAACCAGGATATTGCCTCAGCAAGTCAGCGGCACCTCTTATCGTTTCATAAATCAACCCATCGTACCAGGGTGGTCCATCGTGAACCCCAACTCCTCTTTTCCCTTTCGCTACTTCATCAAAATTTAAAAATGCATTTCGTGTACGTCCCAGTCTTTTTTCGTCGTCTTTCAACTCGTTATTCTGTGGCTCATAATTTCCTTCAAACTTATCGAATACATCATTCACAGTGGTTGTTGCCCAGGTTGTCAGTTTAGGTTGCCAGAAATTGTCATCAATCGTTACATTTACTATTTCCGATTTGTTTTGGGATCGATTATTTTGCCCTACTACAGTGAATACGCATAAACAGGTAAACACGGTCAGGCAAAGTTTCTTTTTATGCTCCATCTATTTTATTATTTTTCTATGCAATCCAACCGACTGAATATTTTACACCGGTAAAAATTTACTTCCAAAATTTTCGATATCTGTTCTCCGATTTCAACACCACCGACCAATACAGGAAAACCTTCATTTCCGAGAGAAAAGGGAATATCCAAACGGTCATTATTTTTAACAAAAATACTCTTCCGTTCATCCCAAAAATAATATTTCTGATATTTTTTGAGAGGAACACAATTGAATAGCATTATCACAAAAAAATAAAGCCTGCAAATTTTCTGATTTACAGGCTTTATCTTATTCTCACTGAAAAATTATCGCCGTCGTGATTGCGGTATTCCTCCGGAACGTGACGCCCCTGACTGTCGGCTCACAGCCCGCCCCGGCTGAGCAGCCCGGTTATAAGAACTTACGCGTTGCTGCGAACGACTCCTGTTCTGGCTGGCCCGGTTCAATGTGCTTCTGTTAAAGCCTGAAGTGGTGCCAGTATTTCTTGTCTGGCGTGTTTGTGTTCCTGTTGTAGGACGTTGTGTCGTTGGTTTTGCTGTTGGTCGGGTAGTCGTATTTCCGGTTGACTGACGTGTACCCGGTATGGTTGCATCCTTTGTTCGATTAGAATTTCCGGCTTGCTTCCATTGGTTATTTTCCCTTGTTTCCCACCCTTTTTTAGTTTGCTGGTAAACCTTACCACTTTTATCGGTATAAACATTGTTTTGCCGTGTTGACCGATTATTATCCCGATTACGAACGGTTCCGCTTGTTCGTCGTTGGTTAGAAGTTGGCCTGACACCCGGCCTGTTGTTCGCATAAATATTATTCCGGTGAGGAGGCCTGTAATGTGGCGGGCGCGGATTGTGTCCGTAATAGCCACCATGATGGTGATGATAACCGTAATGCGGCGGTCGATACCCCGGACAACCCCAGTACCCGCCATGATAACCACTGCTCCAACCAAAATGAAACCAGCCCCCGTATGAAAAACCAAAATTTATCCCCCAGCCAGTCCAGGGGTTGTAGCTCATATGAAAACCATAGGTTAACGGTCGAGGATAATAATACGAACCGTACCACGGGCTGTAATAATAACCGGTTCCATAAATCACCGTAGGGCCATAAACATAAGATCCGTAATACCCGGGAGTATAACCGACACGCACATAGCTTGGCGTAACTTCATAAATATTTACATATTTTACATTGTAAACCGGACTGGTGGGTTCAATTTTGTCAACCTCTTCCGGACGCTCTGTTGCAACCTGCCATGGTCCATCAGGACTTTCAGACTCGAACCAAACAGCATTGTCAACCACATAATACCGCTTGTTGAGCTTCAGAACGGTTTGTGGTGAGTTCACTGCATAAAGCATTTGGGTGCCATCTACTTTTTTGAATTCAGGTTTTCCATCGTACTCTACCTTCACCGTCGCGGTATTCCTGTCGATTTCTGCCGTTTGCGGAATTTGAGTATCTAAAATGGCCTCGCGTGCTGCATTTGTGCCGGGAACACTGGCAAGCAAAACATCCAAATCGCTTCCTTCGGGAATGGCAGCAAAGCTTTTGGGCAGATCTTCTGCATCGAGATAAGACCACGGGCCATCCATTTTTTTAGCTGAATACCAACGCCCGGAAATAAGTATATAGTAACTCTGTGTGCCAATGTCCATCACAATATTGTCCTCGGAATTTTTAACGTAAAGCAGTTCAGTTCCCTTTACAGGGGAGAAATCAGGTTCTCCGTCAATCTGGATCAATTCTGCAGGTATAGTAGTGACAATAATTTCAGGAATAACTCCTTTTCTGGTTGTATTTTCAGTGTCTTCATTCTCATCGTTTTCTTCTGCAGCCTCTTCCAATTGTTTTTGTATATTCAATAATTCTCCCGTAGGATTCTGATCTACTGTCCATTTTCCGTCCAAATTCCGGGTGGTAAACCACATGTTTTCACCATATAAAAAGTAGGCTTTTTGAGCTCTGTCGTATAGCACCGTATAAGGAGTATTTTCGATTCGCTGTAAATCCGATCCTTCAATGTTTTTTAAAACAGGATCACCATCAATGTAAACCAAAACCGCTGGTTTGTATGAAATAATAATCTCCGGAGGATCATTTTTATAAGCTACTGTTTTCCCACCGTTTTCTTTTTCCAGCGTAGTTATAATTTCGTCGATTGAAAGCCGCAGATCCCATTTGGGCATTTCCGTTTCAATCAAATGGCTTACCTCATCCAGAATTTCCTGATCCATTTCGTCAGCAAATTTTATAGCCGGAACTTTTATGTCCGTCAGCGTAGCAATTCTTGTACTGCGATCGGTTTCCAGATTTGCAGTAAGCCAAACTGCACCAAAAAGAGGCGACTCTTCATTCATTTTAACAGAAATAGCGGATCTTCCGGATAAAGTTGTCCCTTCCAGCGTTTCAAGCTGAGGTTGATACATGGTAATTACATTATTTCCAACAGTTATTTTCCGGGGCCAGTTTGCAGCCTGAACATTGGGAATCGTCTGCCAAAGCAATACGATCAAAATTATCAAAGACTTTTTATTTTTCATCTGTTTATAATTGTTTGTTTTTATAAGGTAAATTGACATACCGTCATTCCGAATTTATTTCGGAATCTGCATTTTTAGCAAAGATGCTGAAATGAATTCAGCATGACGTCGTGATAAAACACGTTTGACACGACACTAGGCAAAAATCAGACCACTGCTAAATTATGGAAATTCAGCATTTAATGAAACTCCTCTCTGCAAGTTGATGAACCGGGATGAATTAGGCTAAGTGATTTTGTTCTGTTATGAACAAATATTCAGTTTAAAACATCCCATTTTTTTCAGGCATACAAATCCAAAGCCTTTTCGAAACAAAAATATTTTGATTCCATTTTATTATGCCTTAACTTTTTACAACAAAACACTGAAATACAGAAGCCTACAAAGGGCATACAACAAGCTATAATTTAAAATAGTTTACGGTTAAAACAGGATTAAAATTTCTGTAAGCCCTAAACAGTAGGCAAAGCGTCAACTTATTTATTACAATTTTCCTGTTGGTTTTGAGGAAAGAAACACATTTCAGATTCTCAGGAAATATGTAAAATACAGTTTTTTGACATCTGATTAAAACTTAAAACGATTTGCCATGAAAACTTTACGATCTAAAAGCCTTTTTCTTGTATTGTTTATTAGCCTTTTATCCGTCGTGTCCTTTAACGGCAGAGCTAGTTCGGTATCAGTAACCCGGTTAACTCCCGCATCGCCTGCAACTTTATATTTTGGCAACCAGGTAACCATTGCATTTAATTACAACATTACAACTCCTCGTGGTGCCCGCATTTTTATACGGCCAATTAGCGGAACAAGACAAACCCCAAACTACTCAGCAAGCGGATCGCCCATTTACAAAGGAAAAGGAAATGCAAATGCCACCTTTACAATTACGGCCGGACAAACGAAGGTTACCCAGTTAAGAATACAAATTTACAACGACAATCAATCGCAGCTTCTTTTTGAATTTTATTTTCCGGTAGAATATACATTTACAAACAAGCCCATATCCATCACCTTATCAAAACAGGCAACAGGCCAGTTGCAAACGATCCATAATATTCAGAAAGTACCGAAAGAACAAACCATGCCGGCAAATGAAAGCACGGATCAACAAGAAAACCAACCATTGAAAAAAAAGATTCTCCCGGATGGAAAAATAGAAATTACATATCCGAACGGTAGAATTGAAACCAGATACAATGGCGGCCGTACGGTGTATGATCCGGTTACGGGACAAACAATGACATACGCTTTTTCGACACAAGCCAGAGCAGTAATTCCTCCTTCGTTACCTGAAGGCGAAGAGTTGGTCTGGATGGAAATACATAGCGAAAATCTGCATCGATTATTAAAACACTTGTCAATTTTGACGATGCTTCCATTGAGAACTATCTTCAATCAGAAGGAGACCAGAACATTTACAACCAGATCGTTACACGCGAAGAGACAATTAGTTATATGATAACACCTTAAATAAACAAAAATGAATATTGATCTTCTTTTTCATCGCCGGGGCCTGTTAATGATTGTTATTTTGTGCTTTACATGGGTAACAACAAATGCTCAGGATACAGAAAAAACAAACTCTCAATTTAAAAGAGATTCGGTAGATTTTGCCAGCCGCCTGGCCGAGCGGGCTGAAAAATTAAAAACTAAAAATACAGAAAAGGCAAGCCCGAACAATGAAAAAGAGGCTTCTGTTGACGACCCGATGCTTCCGGACAGTCCAAATGCTTTTCTGGCAGATTCGCTTACAAATAAAAAATACCAGGCAGCTTTACAGGAATACTACAACTATCACGTTTCGGGATTAAAACACCGGATGAAAGTATTTAGCTGGCAACTTTTCTCTTCAAAATTAATTTTTGTGGTGGTTTTGATACTTGTTTTTGCAGGAATTTATTTTGCTGCCGTACAGTTTCATGTAGGTATAAAACAGGCCAAAGAAAAGTCAGAAGAATTTAATGATCGCACAGAAATATCGGCCTCAATGGAAGGGATAAAAGTAAGTTCTCCGGTGTTGGGAGTTATCATACTGGTAATTTCACTGGCATTCTTTTATTTCTACCTGGTTTATGTTTTCCCGATCGAGGATATTTTTTAGGAGCGTGTAAACACCAGACTTATTCACCTAAATAATAACTGGTTACAGGTGGCTGAAAATACCCCATCGAACGATGAACAACATCAGAGCGGTAAAGTGGGTCTTGCATTAAAGTTATGCGCCGGTCAGATGCAGGAATGTTAGTGGAATAAATTCTTAATTCTCCCGGAAGAACAGTTACCAGTTCCTCGCGCCAGTCGCCATACAAATCTGCCATCAGCATAACTGCTCCCTGTATTTCTGATGATAAAGTATCTGATGGATATTTAACAATCGATAACCCGCGATTTTCAGACCGTCTTCTGTCGTATCCCCGCCATTCTATTGATTCACGTACTTTGTCAGCATCCCAAAATATCCAGTTGGTACATTGCGGAACGCCCAGATTCCGGGCAAGGTATTCTCCCGATGCCGACAGCATGTATTTATCATGAAGACCAGCCTTTGAATCTTCGCTCGCAAAACACTCCAATCCGGGAATCTCGGGCATAATATCGGCTACCATGCCATTTCCAACGTGCCGGGTGTAATGGTTAATGTTCCATATCTGTTTACCGGTAGCAGCATCTACCATCGAAACTCCGGCAGAGTCGTGCCACACTTCGTTTGCAAAAAATATTTCCATACCCTGACGGTTCGGATCGATGTCTGTAACAAAACACTTATCAGAATGGCCAACACCTGCGGAAAACAAAAGTGTTCCATCATCATCGAGTACTGCCGATCCCAAAACAATTTCATCGCGGCCGTCATTGTCCACATCAATGGTATGTAAACTATGCGCCCCCTGCGAACGAATCACCGGATTTTCCTCGTCACCATCCCAATGCCAAAGTTTTTCAAGCATTTTATTATTCAATTGATAAGCATCTACCATCATCAGACGATATGTTCCCCTTGCAACCAAAAGACAGGGTGTTTTTCCATCGAGATAAGCCATCCCCATTTGGTTACGGTTGTTCCGGTTGTAGCGTCCAAACCGGGGATTACGTGCCGGCCAGTCAACACGATCAATCTCTTTGCCTGTCATTCCATCTAAGACTGAGCAATATTCCGGGCCATCAAAAACACGCCCATCCTCATCTCTGAAATCCTGATCAGTGGGTGCCGTTTTTACCGCAATTTCGGCTTTTCCGTCTCCGTTAAAATCATATACAATAAACGGAGAATACCATATTCCCTGCTCAATATTCCATCCAAGATCCTTGCGCCACAAAAAAGTTCCGTCGCTAAGATAAGCTTCCAGTTTAAAGGTATCCGGGCTTTTGCGCCACACACCGGGATCAACTCTCCCACCCGGCTGTTTTATTACAAAATCGTACTCGCCATCGCCATTTAAATCGCCAACTGCCACCCGGTCCGGACTATAATCTCCCTGAAAAGCAATCGACTTATAAGGCACTAAACCCGCATTTACCGGGACTACCTTTTTTTGAGTTTCTTCACCTCCTGCTTTGTTTGTTTTCACAAAGTAACTGGCCCGCGAATCACCCTCTGCTACAAAATAATCGCTTGTTTTACTGATTGGTTCTTTATTTAATTTTTGAACACTACCTTCCTCTGTTTCTGCATAAACATCAAAAGCAACATCATTTGCATCACGGCCTAAAAAGCGCCAACTCAAATAAATACCGCCTGAAGTTTTGAAAGCCACCAACCCTCTGTCCATATTTTCGGAAACCCGTTTATTCGCCCATCCTTCCACTTTGGGTTTTGGAGCATGATTGGGATTAAGAACCGGATAATTATACAAGCGTTCGCGTGCATCCTGTGCCTTTATTTCTATAGTGAGGAAGATGAAAAATAAAATAAGTAGAAGCCCTGAAAGATTGCAAGCCAACTTTTCTGCTCCGGCTCTAAGTATTCGATTTGTGATAAATATTCTCATCGTTTGTTTAGTTAGGCGTTTTGATATTTCCCAGGTCTCATAAACTCTCACTGACGAGTACAATTACAGATTCTTTTATCGTTTCGGCAATAAACGTTTATTTCGACAAACGATCTTAAAGATACAAAATGTATCGAAAGTTGACCGTAACTAAATGGGTTACAACAATTAAACGAAATCTAAATTTCTAATTCATGTTCGTTTCATACCTATACAGAGCATATGAAAACTCATGAGGCAGAAAAACCTCCAGTTCCTGACCAGAGCCAACCGTTTGTTCCTGAGATTTTCCATCACCCAGCATCGGTACAAGTTTTATACGCGAATCAGCTGGCAGAAATGTTTTTATTTTCATTTGCGAATACTCATTTTTTTCTCTGAATATCAACAAGTAACCCGAATTTTCATTTAAAACCGATTGAAATCCTGTCCATCCAAAACCACTTGGTTCATTTCCTATTGGATAAACAATTCCGGCATGAATATCTTTCTGAATTTCCCGGTATTTCTTTATCACCGGGGCTATTTTCAAGGCTTCTTCAGGCAATCCGGTCCCTTCGAACCACGCCAGTGGCTGGGCCATCATTGTAATGGCAAACTGGTATTCAAACGGAATGGCATACGGCGCCAGCGGATTATCTTCACCATAAATATTTTTATTGCGCCATTTATTCAAAAACTCGATCTGCAAATTCTTTGTCGGCACGT
>JBKEDN010000061.1:0-50789 GCA_047975435.1 Draconibacterium sp.
ATCGAATCATTCTATTATTCGTCTTTTTCACTACTTCTGCGTTGAAATTTCCTTAAATAGCTGGTGCTATTCGCGTCAATTCCGCCTTGAATTAGTAAAAAATACTTCATAATACCTTTAATTTATAAAATTTAAACTGACTCTTAAACTTTGTGAACTTTGGGGCTTAGTGGTATTATTTGCGAATTTTATTTGTGTATTGCGTACCAGCATATCATAGGCAGTGAGGTTCATGCACAATCTTTTTTCGGAAATGCCTTTCCCTTGTTTACACTTTAGACTATAACAAAGCTTAAAATTCTATTAGATAAGACAAAAGAATATTGCTTTTTGTTGCTTGCCATACTCAATTCTGAAACTCCTTGAATGAGCTATTTTTCCCCTGGAATTTCAATGTGATCCTTTTTAAGTGCTTATTTTTTTCTTCGGTAGAACGGGAAATGTGGATCTATTTTGCCCCCAACTTCTTTACCTCCGGTGTTTACTTCAAAAGTATAGGCAATTCCGGCACTAATTTGAGTTGTTAACGAAAGATGGCGGTTGTAGCGCAATATATTTTCATTGTTTTCCTGTACATAGGTAAAATTAGGGACACCGTTTATAATTCCTGAATTCAGGAAAGTTACAGTGCCGTCGATTTGAAAAGCAAGATGATCAGAAATATCATAACTAAAACCAATCCCTCCCCCAAAATGGAAGGTAGGCCACTTTCTTAAATTGCTGTTTGCAGTCCCGCGGGCATATAAAACATCTGATTCAATGACTGGAACATCAGGTACACTAACAGTTCCATCTCCCCAAAATTCAGGAATTCCCTGGTACTTTAAATCGGTACCAACCAATGCCACAACCCCTGTTAGTTTTACAAATGGTTGTAATACTTTTTCTTTGAAAAAGAAATACTTGTAATTAACCGCTAGGTTAAACAATGTAGTGTTGTATTTTATTGGTGCATAAACATAGTCAACCGGTTGGTATTCCGAAAAATAAGGAGTCAGATAATAATTGTACCAGGGAGGATTATCGTTGTAGCCTTTTAAATGGGTGTAGTCCAGTTCAATACCAAAAAATGCATTCTCTGAAATCTGAAATAAAATTTCTGCTTCGGCGCCAATGGTGGGCTGTGGTGTAAATGTTTCGCTTGCAGTGGCGGGTGTAAGGGCAAGTGCATCGGGATGTAATGCGTCGGATTTTCCAAGTTCGGTAACCAAAAGTCCCGAGTTAAGAGCAAACCTAAAACCCATTAACTGGGCCGATGCATAATTTCCTAAAAAGAATAAAAGAAACAGAGCTGTCAAAATTCGGATTCGGGCCATAGCGCTTGTTATAACAACCGTTAAATTAAGTTGTTTTTCTTAAAAACCTGAGTTCGACTTTAAAATATTTTCACAGAAAGTTATAATTGCGTCAGGTTTGCATTTAAAATTCTGCAGTAATAGCGGGCTATTTCAAAGAATTTTAAATGCAAAGATGGCGTGAGAAGAACTTTCCCTTCGGGCTTTGCTCTTTTTGCCATAAACTTTCCCCAATTATCTCGTATTATCCCGATAGGACTTCGAGAATCGGTGAAAGTTTCTGACGAAAAATAGCTAAAGCTGTGAGCCATTTTAAATTCGAACTCAGGTTAAATAGAAAAGAACATTGGTAAATTAACTAGTGTCGTGTCAACTTTAAATTGACGTATCGTCATTCCGAATTTATTTCGGAATCTGCATTTTGAGCAAAGATACTGAAATGAATTCAGCATGACGTCGTGATAAAACACGTTTGACACGACACTAGCGGCGTTCTTTTACTTCTTTGGCATCCACTACCTTGAAAAGCTTATCAGCCCTTCTTAATACCGTATCAACGGGTACTGAAATCCGTTGTCCTTTTAAGCCTTGCGGAACCGGTTCAAGATCAAAACGGATTTCCTTGATTTCACCCTGGAAAACTCCGGTTGTTGGCCCGGTAACAATTATCTCTTCACCCACTTTAAGGTTGTTGGTTTCAAGTTTAAATTCGGCCACCCCAATTTTCTTAAAGTAGTTGGTTACTTTCCCAATGTAGAGTTTGCGTTTTGTTGCCCGCGAACCATAATTATGGCTCCATTCTCCCAAACGTTGGCCAAGGTAGTATCCGTCCCAGAAACCACGGTTAAAAACAGAAGCCAGACGTTCGTTCCAGTCTTCGACCTTTTCATCGGTGAAAGATTCATCAAAATAAGCATCTACAGCTTCGCGGTAACATTCTGCCACGGTCTTTACATATTCGGGAGAACGGGCGCGTCCTTCAATCTTTAATACTGAAACGCCTGCGTCTAAAATCTTATTCAGAAAATGGATTGTTTTCAGGTCTTTGGGCGACATGATATACTCATTTTCGATATCAATCTCAGCACCCGTTTCTTTATCGGTAACAGTGTAAGCACGCCGGCAGGTTTGCAGGCAGGCACCGCGGTTGGCCGAAGAGTTCATTTCGTGCAAACTAAGGTAACACTTTCCACTGGTTGCCATGCAGAGTGCGCCATGCACAAACATTTCAATTTTTATCGGTTCGCCGTTTGGTCCTTTAACCTCTTGTTCTTTTATCTGATTACTAATTTCCCAAACCCGCCCCAGGTTCATTTCGCGGGCCAGTACCATTACATCAGCAAAATTTGAATAGAATTTAACCGCCTCAATATTTGTGATATTTACTTGTGTAGAAATATGGACTTCGAGATTGATCGAACGGGCATACTGGATAACGGAAATGTCGGCTGCAATAACTGCTGAAACCCCGGCTTCTTTTGCTGCATCAAGTACTCCGTGCATTTGCTGCATTTCACCGTCGAAAATTTCTACATTCAGCGTAAGGTAGGTTTTTACCTTATAAACCGAGGCAATTTCAACAATTTTACGAAGATCGTCGAGTGTGAAATTATTGGCCGACCGCGAACGCATGTTCAGGTGTTCCACTCCAAAATAAACCGATCCTGCACCCCCCTGGATAGCTGCCATTAACGATTCATACGAACCCACCGGAGCCATTATTTCCACATCTCTTCTTTCCATTTTATCCAATTTTGCGGTGCAAAGGTAAGATAATTTGTTCGTGTCGAAGTTCTTGGCAATCAATTCAATTTTCAAACAATTAAAATTGTCTATTTTTAGAGCATTCAGAAATTAAAAATTTTATATAGATGAAACCTAAAGTAAGATTAAACCTGTTAATAATTGTAGTTTCTTTTGCTGCCTTATTTGCACATCAAAGTGCATTTAGTGCCGAAGGTAGAAAACCGGTAGATTATGTAAATCCCTACATGGGGAACATCAGCCATTTGCTGGTACCAACTTTTCCAACCATTCATCTGCCCAACAGCTTACTTCGGGTTTATCCTGAAAGGGGCGATTATACCAGCATTGAAATACACGCGTTGCCACTGGTTGTTACCAGCCATCGCGGAAGCTCTGCATTTCGTTTAAGTCCTTTTCAGGGAAATGAAAGCGATTTGCGGCCCGTGATCAATTATCGTTACGACCTCGAAAAAATAACCCCGTATTCCTACTCGGTTTATTTGGACGAACAGCAAATTCAGGTTGATTTTGGATTGTCGCATCAGTCGGCGGCTTACGAAATTGAATTTGAAAAAAATGCTCCGGCCTACCTGATTTTAAGCTCAGGTAACGGAAATTTGAGCTGGGATGGCAAAGCCATCAGCGGCTTTCAAACCATCGGGAACAATACCAAAGTATATGTTTACCTGGTTCCGGGAGGAACTCCTAAGAAAGTTTCAAAATTAAACGACCGTAAACTGGAAGATGGCACCAGCGCCGAAGGCCGGAATGCCTGTTTAGTGATGAATTATCCTGCCGGGACAAAAAAACTGGAAGTAAAATACGGGATTTCGTTTATCAACGAGGCACAGGCAAAAGCCAACATGGAGCGCGAAGTAAGCGGAAAATCAGTAGCCGAACTGCAAAAAAATGGTCGTGATGTTTGGAATAAAGCACTGGGAAAAATTCAGATTGAGGGAGGGACAGATGATGAGAAAACGGTGTTTTACACTTCGCTGTACCGCTGTTTCGAGCGCCCGGTGAGCATTTCGGAAGAAGGACGCTATTTCAGCGCTTTCGACGGAAAGGTGCACAACGACAACGGGCGCCCGTTTTACACCGACGACTGGATTTGGGACTCCTATCGTGCCCATCACCCGCTGCGGATTTTAATTGATCCGGAAAAGGAGGAAGACATACTGAATTCGTTTGTGTTGATGTCCGAACAAATGGATCATTTCTGGTGGCCAACATTCCCTGAAATTACGGGCGACAGCCGCCGGATGAATTCCAATCACGGCGTGGCATCGGTAATTGATGCCTACCGGAAAGGTTTGCGGAATTTTAATCTGGAAGAAGCATACCGGGCCTGCAAAGGGGCCATTACTGAGAAAACACTGGCGCCGTGGTCGGGGAAACCTGCCGGAGAGCTGGATGTGTTTTACAAAGAACACGGATTTATCCCTGCTTTACACGATGGCGAGCAAGAGACTATTCCGGAGGTTCATTCGTTTGAAAGCCGTCAGCCGGTAGCTGTAACCCTCGGTACTTCGTACGACGAGTGGTGCCTGTCGCAAATTGCAGAAGAACTGGGGGAAAAAGAGGATGCAGATTATTTTAAAAAAGCTTCGTACAATTACCGGAACCTGTTTAACCCTGAAACAAAATTCTTTCATCCAAAAGATAAAGACGGGAATTTTATTGAACCGTTCGACTACAAATTTTCGGGAGGAATGGGTGCCCGTAAGTTTTATGGCGAAAACAACGCCTGGGTTTACCGGTGGGATGTACAGCATAATATTCCCGACCTGATTCAACTGATGGGAGGTAACGAAGAATTTGTAAAGAACCTGGATGGGATGTTTCTGGAACCGTTGGGTAAAAGCAAGTATGCGTTTTATGCGCAGTTGCCCGATCATACCGGAAATGTAGGGCAGTTTTCGATGGCAAACGAGCCTTCGTTGCATATTCCGTATTTGTATAATTATGCCGGACAGCCCTGGCGGACTCAAAAAATAATCAGAAAGTTGCTGAAAGAATGGTTTAGAAACGATTTAATGGGTGTTCCGGGCGATGAAGACGGTGGCGGTATGTCGTCGTTTGTGGTATTTTCGGCTATGGGTTTTTATCCGGTAACCCCCGGAATACCGGAATACAGCATCGGGAGTCCCATGTTTACCAATGTTTCGCTTGATTTGGGCAACGGAAATATCTTTACGATAGAAGCCCGCAACGCTTCGGATGAAAACAAATACATTCAATCGGCAACATTAAACGGAAAAACTTTGGATACTCCCTGGATTTCGCATGAAGCGATTGAAAAAGGCGGGAAACTGGTATTTGAAATGGGACCCAAAGCAAACCGTGGGTGGGGAGTGAAATAGCCTGAAAATACAAAAAAGAAAAGCGCACTGTTTCTTCAGTGCGCTCATTCCAATATTCTAATCTTCCTATTTTGGTAGCGGATATCCTTCCAGTTTTTTCAGGTTCTCTGCAATTTCCGATTCCGGGTATTCATAGTCGTGCAATTCGCCGCCCAGGTATTTGTTGTAACCAACAAGGTCCATTAAACCGTGTCCGCTAAAGTTGAACAGGATTACTTTCTCCTTACCTTCTTCTTTTGCCTTTTTAGCTTCACGAATGGTAGCGGCAATAGCGTGAGTTGTTTCCGGAGCAGGAATAATTCCTTCGGTTTTTGCAAACAGCAAACCAGCCTCGAAACATTCGCTTTGGTGAACAGCAATCGCATCCATCAATCCATCGCGCAGGGCTGCACTTACCAGTGGCGCCATACCATGGTAACGTAAACCACCGGCATGAATAGGCGCCGGAATAAAGTTATGTCCCAAACTGTTCATGGCCAGTAGCGGGGTCATTTGTGCCACATCACCGTTATCGTAAATAAAAGGAGCTTTTGTTAAGGTTGGGCAGCTAAAGGGTTCTGCACCAATTATCTGTATGTTGGCACCATTTATTTTGTCGTACATAAACGGGAAAGAAAGCCCGGCAAAGTTACTTCCGCCACCGCAGCAGCCAATAACCACATCCGGATTGTCGATACCAACCTTAGCCAGCTGCTTTTTAGCTTCCAGCCCAATTACGGTTTGGTGCAACATTACGTGGTTCAACACCGAACCCAACGAATAGCGTGTTTCGCCTTTGGGATCGCTCACGGCAGCTTCCACAGCTTCCGAAATAGCAATTCCCAAGCTTCCGGGAGTATCAGGGAACTGGGCCAGAATATCACGTCCGGCTTTTGTTTCAGTACTCGGACTGGCAACACATTTCCCTCCCCAGGTTTCCATCATCATTTTCCGGAAAGGTTTCTGATCGAAACTTACGCGTACCATATAAACTTTACACTCAATACCGCCAATTTGGGCACAGGCATACGACAGGGCAGAACCCCATTGTCCGGCGCCTGTTTCGGTAGTCAGTTTTTTGATTCCGAATTGCTTGTTATACCAGGCTTGTGCAACAGCAGTGTTTGGCTTATGGCTTCCGGCCGGTGAAACACCTTCGTTTTTGTAATATATTTTTGCCGGAGTTCCGAGTGCTGCTTCCAGTTCGTAAGCACGAATCAGCGGACTGGGCCTCCATTGTATTAAAATGTCGCGGATACCATCCGGAATATCAATCCAGCGTTCCTGGCTTACCTCCTGCTCAATCAGGTTCATCGGGAAAACAGGTGCCAACATATCCGGGCTTACCGGGTTTCCGTCTGGTCCAAGTGGCGGATTTAAAGGCGTTGGCAGATCGGGTGCCAGGTTGTACCATTGTTTTGGAAATTCCGACTCCTCAAGAAAAATCTTTTTTTGTCTGGTCATGATTTTTATTTTTTGGTTGATAATTCAGTAATTAGTAGTGAGTATTTCGTACAAAGTCATGAGAAATAGAATTTTCAAATTCATTTCCACTGGTTCTTTTCTCACTACTCATATCTAATAATCTTTTCGTCTTAAAACAAAAAAAGGGACTTGCTGCATACACAACAAATCCCTTTTTCCGGCCATTACCGCAAATTCATAGAGTTATCAAGCGTTTCCATTTTCACGTTACGCCAGCTCCATTCTTTTCCGTATAAAGGCTGTTTGTACATCGTTATTTTTAATTGAGCATTAAAACTAAGTATTATTTAGAAATTAAAACTGTATTCAATAAAAATTTACATGTTCCGTCCTTATTTTTCGTCTCGTACTTTGTCATGGTTTTTCTATTTTTACCCTCAGCGTATTTTAATATTGAAACATAACCAACATTCAACTTAGCCGATGTTAAAGAAAATTATCCTGGTAATTTTTATCGCGTTTGTTGCCGGTTCGTGTGATAAAGACGAGGCTGTAAACATGAATCTGTTACAAGAATTTAAGTTTGTATTTGCGGCGTACCGCGATTATCAAAACAATGATTTAACCATCGATGAATTTATCTATTCTTTTGATGACGATTCAATGACCGTTTCTGGAAACAGGTATGAGTTTGTGGACAATGTGAAAACGCCGGCAGGTATTGTTACTATAAGATGGCCATATTTTGTTGAAGGGAACAAAATCATATTTCCGCCTTTGATGGCTTACGAAAACTTAATTTCAGAACCGGAATTGATTAGTCCTGTGCCATACCGACAGTTGCAATGGAAGGTTTTATTGTTGAATGAAACTCAAATGAGTGTTGATATTATTGGTAATTCTACTTTGGCAGGACATGCTGAATTCAGGATTGAAAAATAACGTACATAAAACTGCCGGAAATGAAAAAGACAAACGCAGCCCGCATGCTCGATAGCCACAAAGCGAATTATCAATTGGTGGGGTACAAAGTGGATGAAGACGATTTAAGTGCGGTACATGTAGCCACTTCGCTAGGGCAGAACGTTGAACAGGTTTTTAAAACACTCGTTTTGAGAGGAAATGCAACGGGGGTATTTGTTTGTATTGTTCCGGGCGATACCGAAGTTAATTTGAAAAAGGCAGCAAAAGTATCCGGAAATAAAAATGCCGAAATGGTACAAATGAAAGAGTTGCTTGGGTTAACTGGTTATATTCGAGGTGCCTGCTCTCCGTTTGGCATGAAGAAAATGTATCCGATGTTTATTCATGAAACTTGTTCGGATTTCGATTTTGTTTTCGTCAGTGCCGGGAAGCGCGGGATGCAGTTACAAGTCAGCCCCACCGATTTAATTTCGATTACCGGGGCTGTGGCTTGTGATTTAATTCATGAATAAGCTTTACAAAACATCATTTGGCTGTGCAGAGTTTTGTTCCGGGGTTAATTTTGCCGGGTCGCATTTGTTTTTAGCTTTTTACTTTCAGGCTGAATACCTATTTTTGCAGCTACTTTTAATCAGAAATTTGGAATGGAAAAACCAACAGTTGTAAGCGGAATAAGACCTACGGGCTATCTGCACCTCGGAAATTATTTTGGGGCAGTGCAGAATTTTATCAGAATGCAGGATGATTTCAACTGCTATTTTTTTATTGCTGATATTCACTCATTAACCACTCATCCTACACCGGAGAATTTGCAATCGGGTGTACGACAAGTTTTGGCTGAATACCTTGCCTGTGGAATTGATCCGGAGAAAGCAACCATTTTTATTCAGAGCGATGTTCCCGAAGTTTCGGAGTTATATACTTTGCTAAATATGAATGCTTATCTGGGCGAGCTGGAGCGTACAACTTCGTTTAAAGATAAAGCACGGCAGAACCCCGACAACGTGAATGCAGGTTTACTTACTTACCCGGTTTTGATGGCCGCTGACATTATTATTCACAAAGCGCATTTTGTTCCTGTAGGAAAAGACCAGGAGCAGAATCTGGAGATGGGACGGAAGTTTGCCAAGCGTTTTAACCGCATGTACAAAGCGGATGTTTTCCCGATTCCACGTCCTTTTACTTTCGACGGGAAAGACATGATCAAAGTTCCCGGACTTGACGGAAGCGGTAAAATGGGAAAATCGGAAGGCAATGCCATTAACTTGTACGAGGATCCGAAATCGATCCGGAAAAAAGTAATGCGCGCCGTAACCGATTCGGGGCCAACTGAAATGAACCAGGAAAAACCGGAGGCAGTCCAGAATCTTTTTACACTGCTCGATATTGTTTCAACACCCGATACAGTGGCTCATTTCGACGAACTGTACAACAAATGCGAGATTCGCTACGGCGATCTGAAAAAACAGCTGGCGGAAGACATTATTAAATACACGGCTCCGATTCGCGAACGGATCATCGACATTCTGGAAGATGATGCTTACCTGGCCAAAGTGGCAAAAATGGGGGCGGAGAAGGCACGTGAGTCGGCTCAGCAAACACTAAACGAAGTAAAAAGTGTGATTGGATTTAAAAAGCTGTTTTAAGCCAACGATTTTCAAAATGATACGAGCCGGGCTGAACAGTCCGGCTTTTTTGTGCTTAACATCAGGTTTGTAAAATTTAGGTTTCCAGCTTATTTAAGCGGTATGCTTTTAAATCTGTTCCCATCCTTTTCTGTACGTGTGCCTGATCCATTCTTCGGCCGTTGCTTTTGCCGGCAGGGTTGCATATTCTTTGTTGAAACGGGGATCGCCGTTTACCACTTCAAAATCGTTTTTTGATAAAATCCGCAACTTGTCACTGTCCGAAATATTTTTGAAACGCATATTTGGCCCATCCCACTGTAATTTCCGTTCCAGACTTTGGAGCCGCACGGCCAAAACCCCCATCACCACCATTTCGTTTAACGGGCCGGCATAAGCAAAATTTGAAGACGCTTCAACGCGGGTATCTTTATTTTCTTTGCAGGCACGTATCCAGTCTTGTTCGTGGCCACCATCCATGGCATTCGAAATTCTGCGGATTGACATTTCGGGTTGTTCAAAATTTGCCATTTCCGATGTGGGCAACAGCGTTGGCTTGGCGCCATACGTACCGCACATAATTTTACCACGGGTACCATAAAAAATACAACCTCCGCTATCGTCACCCATTTGTTCACCGTCATTCAGCTCATCGGGCCGGGGGGGCATAAAACCGCCGTCGTACCAGCTAACCGTAACTTCGGGCATGGCTACTTTTGGCAGGTTGTCCCTACGTGGAAATTCATAATGAATTACTTCGGCATTGGGGGCAGAATCGTTGTTAAACGGAGTGGAGCTTGCTTCAACTGCGGTTGGATATTGCAGGTTCAGTGCTTTAAAAACAGGATCCAGAATATGACAACCCATATCGCCTAAAGCGCCGGTGCCAAAATCCCACCAGCCACGCCAGTTCCAGGGGTGATAAACCGGATTGTACTCACGAAACTGTGCCGGGCCGATAAACAAATCCCAGTCCAGTTCTTTCGGAACGCGTTTCCCTTTTTCGGGGCGGGTAAGCCCCTGCGGCCAGATCGGGCGGTTGGTCCAGGTGTCAACATGGGTAATTTCGCCAATGCTGCCTGCCCAAATCCACTCACAAATTTGCCGGATACCGTCAGCCGAATTTCCCTGGTTACCCATTTGTGTGGCAACACCGTATCGTTGGGCTGTTTCGGTCATAATCCGCGATTCGTAAACCGAGTGGGTAAGCGGCTTTTGCAGGTACACATGAATTCCCTGGCGCATCGCAATCAATGCAGGGAGAGCATGAGAATGATCGGGTGTGGCAATCATTACCGCATCAATATCTTTTTGTTCTTCGAGCATTGTGCGGTAATCGGTATATTTTTTCGCCCGGTACCAGCGGCGAAATGAGTTTCTGCCGGCATACTCCGAGTCCACATCACAAAGCGCCACAATGTTTTCGGTTTCCATGTGTAGCAGGTTGGTGTAACCCATTCCCCCCACGCCAATCCCGGCAATGTTTAATTTGTCGCTGGGTGCTTTGTGCCCCAACCCGGCAATTACGTTCGAAGGTACAAGTGTTACTCCTGCAAATCCGGCGGCTGCAGTTCCTATAAATTTTCTGCGAGATACTGTTCCCATGTGTTACTGTTCAAAAGTGTCGGAAAAATAGGAAAAATATAGGCATCTGCCTACAATTTTAGGTTTTTGAAACGCTTTTAACAAAATTTAGGGTGAAAATGATCCGTAGTGAAAAATTATGGCAGCTTCTTGTTTTGCGTCAGGCTTTTTCAGCGTGTTATTTTATAATCAAACGCAGGAAACTACTTATCTTTAGCCAAAACATTTCAGCAAAAACCACATGTTTAAGAATTTTCTGAAAGACAAGTTTCTGATCACAAAAATCAGAAACCGCTTTAATCCTTCGGTGCAGATTTCACAACGGCAGCTTTATTTGAAATACAGAGAAGCTGTAATTAGCGGTAAAGTTCCCGCTTTGAATGAAACGGGTTTCAGGGTTTTCTCTCAGTTTGAAGAAGACGGTAAGTTGTTGTTCATCTTTTCCGTTCTGGGTATGACGAACAAAACGTTTGTTGAAATTGGTTCGGATGACGGGGTAAACAGCAATTCTGCCAACCTTTATTTCAATTTCGGGTGGCATGGATTATTCCTGGATGGCAATCCAAAAAGCATCAAACGGGGGAAAAGTTTTTTTAGAAAATATCCGCATCCGTGGTTTTACCAGCCAAAATTTGAATGCGCCAAAGTTACGCGTGAGAATGTGAATGAGCTGATCGCCAAAAATGGCTTTGAAGGAGAAATCGGGCTTTTATCGATTGATATTGACGGGAATGATTACTGGGTGTGGGATGCAATAACGGTAATTGACCCGCAGGTGGTGATCATTGAAACCCACAACGAATTTGGGATGAACAACATTGTTGTACCATACGATCCCAATTACTTTTTCCCCGGAAAACACCCTGTTTACCATGGTGCTTCGCCGGTTGCGATGAACAAACTGGCACAGCGCTTAGGTTACCGGCTGGTGGGTGCCAATGAGTTGGGGTTCAATTTTATTTTTGTGAAACGTGGCCTGGCAGAGAAAGAACTTCCCGGGGTTAGTGTCGAGTCTGTTCTCACTCATCCCTCAGTAAAAGAAGGGTATAAAAAGTTTGACGCCATAAAAGACTGGGAGTATCTGGAGGGTTAGTTACTGTTGACAGGACATAAAAAAAGCCCCGAATTTCTTCGAAGCTTTTGGGTGGAAGACCGGACTTGAACCGGCGACCTTCGGAACCACAATCCGACATTCTAACCAACTGAACTACATCCACCGTTTTGTTTGCGCGTGCAAATATAAATATTTTATTTTTTCTGCAACTGAAATTAAATAAAAATCGAAGAGGCTGTTGAATTTCCTCAACAACCTCATTTTTTTGTTATTTATACAAGTCAACGTAATCCTGGGAATTCAGGTATTCAATGCTTTTTTTACAGCTTTCCAGTGGTTCGAAATCATAGCGTTCCACTTCCACAATTCCGTATTTGCAACCCGATTTTTCGCGTTGGGCAAAAACAGAAGCAAAATCCATTTTGCCGCTGGCGCCTAATTCTTTTTCATCTTTAATGTGCCACAGTTCAAAGCGGCCAGGATATTTGTCGAAATAATCCAGCGCATTTTTACCACCTTCTGCAATCCAGTAAAGGTCCAGCTCAAACATTACTTTGTCAGGATCAGTTAATTCAAGCATCCAGTCGTAAAGAGGTTTGCCTTCAAATTCGGTTGTAAACTCTTTATCGTGGTTGTGATAGCCAAAACGAATGCCAGCAGCATTACATTTTTCTCCAACCGCATTAAAGTACTCACAGTATTTTTTCAGTCCTTCAAGGCTTTCGTAGCCCGAACCGCCCAGCCACGGTTGAACAATCCATTTTACACCGGCAGCTTTGTGTGCAGCAATACACTCATCCCACCATTTCATTGTTTCGTCCCAGTTTTCTTCGTTCGGAACATCGTGTCCGGTGTGGGCGCCAAAAAATTTCAGCCCATTGCTTTCACAAAGGTCCCTGAAAGCTTCGGGTTCCATTCCGTACATTTTCCCGTCTCCGTAGCTGGCAGCTTCTACAAATTTATAGCCCATGTCGCCAACGGCTTTCACAGTGCCGGGTAAGTCTTTCCCGATGTCGTCGCGAACCGAATACAATTGGATTCCGATAAACTTTTCAGCTTTTGCCGATTTTTCTTCTCCGGCCGGTTTCTTTCCGCCCGATGTACAAGATGAAAATGTAAATGACATTCCTGCAATTGCAAGTAGCAGTACATAAAATTTAAAAGTGATTCTTTTCGAATACATAATTAATTGGTATTAGGTAATATTACACGATTTTGTTTAGTACCACAAAGATGTGGTTTTTATTTAAATTGAAAACATTCTTCGTACTTTAATCGCTAATTTCGGCGCTTCAAATCCATAGAATGAAGAACAAGGATTTTCTGGCATATGTTTCGGCACTGGGAGCTGCTTTTTTCTGGAGTTTCTCGTTTATCTGGTTTAAAATTGCCTACCAGGGATATGGCCCCATTACCGTGGTTATTTTCAGGCTGGCAATTTCTGCAGTACTGATAACAGGCATTGCCCTTTTTGTAAAACGCCTGCAAAAGCCCGATAAAAAGGATTTTTGCTTATTTGTTCTGATGGCTTTTTTTGAACCATTTCTTTATTTTATTGGCGAAAGTTACGGGCTCATTTATATTTCATCAACCGTAGCAGCGGTAATTGTGGCAACCATTCCGCTCTTCTCGCCGGTGGCAGCCTGGTTCTTTTTTCGCGAGAAAATTCGCTGGATGAATGCGTTAGGTTTGCTTTTCTCCTTTTTGGGAGTAGGGCTGGTGGTACTAAACGGTGCCTTTCGCTTTGATGCTTCGCCCCTGGGGGTGAGCCTCGAATTTATGGCTGTTGTTGCCGCCATTTCCTATTCAATTGTATTGCGGAAACTGGTGGGCAAATACAATACACTTACCATTTTAGCTTACCAAAATATTATCGGTGTAGTTTTTTTTCTGCCCGTTTGGCTTTCGCTCGAAATAAACGACTTTATTCATCAGCCGTTTCATGCTGAGGCTTTCCGCGCCATTCTCTTTTTGGCGGTTTTTGCTTCAACGCTGGCCTTTGTTTTTTTTACGCAAAGCATCCGGCATTTGGGCGTAAACCGCTCCAATACGTTTATAAACCTTATTCCGGTGTTTGTTGCCATTCTTTCGTATTTTATTTTGAAAGACAGTTTGGGAGTGCAGCAAATCATTGGGATACTTATTGTGGTGAGTGGCTTGTTCCTGTCCCAGATTAAAAGAAAGCGAAAAAGAAGTGCCGAATTTGAACCAATCGAAATTACCACGCAGCGGAAAGGATAGACAGTGATCAGTTTGCAGTCGCAGTAATCAGGAAATACTATGAGAAAAGTTGAGTATAAAACACCCGAAGAACTAAAGCTGCTTACCGATAAGTCGAGGTCGGAAACAACGGCATTTCTAAAAAAACTAAAAAAGAAAAAGCCCAAAAACCTGGACGATTTTGTACAAGGGTTACACCTGGATGCTTTTGCGCAGTTTAGTTGCCTCAATTGTGCCAACTGCTGTAAAACCATTGGCCCGCGCCTGATCGACAAAGATGTGGAGCGCCTGGCAAAGTACCTGAAAATGAAAGCTTCGGAATTTATGGAGCAATACATCCGGGTGGATGAAGACGGAGATATGGTTTTTCGCGATCATCCCTGCCCCTTCCTTATGCTTGATAATTACTGTATGGTTTATGAGAGCCGGCCGCGTGCCTGCCGCGAATACCCGCACACCGACCGCAAACGCTTTTTCCAGATTCTGCAACTTTCACATCTAAATTGCGAAACATGCCCCGTAGTGTTTGAGATTGTGGAGGAGATGAAGAAAAATTTTTAACTTTAAAAATCTTTCAAATATAATGAGCTATGGGATACCACGGATTGGGCATGCAACGCTGGATTACCACCATGAAGCCTAAAAAATTCTTAAAGGGAAAAAGTAAAACCGACGGTGGTGGCGGAGGAAACATTAACAAGGGAAATGTTGCCGACTATTATCATCTTGATGATAGAAAACTTGATAATCTTCAGAAAAAGAAATACCCAGGGGAGTATAAGTCAAAGCTTCGTTTTCAGCTTACAAGTGAAAACAGGGTACGTAATATTACCCTGGTGTTAAGTGTTGTGGTTGCGGTACTGGCACTGTGGTTATTTGTAAGTTACCTCAACTATAAATTGCATTGGTTTTAACCGTAGCGTTGCAACTATTTTTCGGAAACTGCCCGATAACACATAAAATAATTGGGCTTATGTTTGGTAAATAACCTAAATTAGTGATCAATTTAGTTTAACCTCGTGTCCCCGACACGTATAAAAATCAACAACATGTCAGATCAACAAGATTACGAAGTGCGGCAGAATTACTATCGCAATAAATATAAAAATAAGCACCATCGCTCCGTTGGGGGAGACAGTAAAGAGAGAGAATAAGCTTACGCACTTAGCTTTGCAACCGGGACGGAAGGGAGGCTGTCCCGGTTTTTCTTTGCATTTATAGTTTTACAAATCGAATTATATCTTCTTAGCGTATGTTTGTTTTTTTTATCTTATAAAAACATGAAAGGCGGAATGATTCTTGTTATACTACGGGACTGTTGCGATAAAAAACAAACAATAATAAACAGTATATGAAACTAAAATTTAATGCAATTGCAGTAATGCTTATTGTAATTACCGTTTTAAGTTGTGCCGATAAGAAATTAGATAGAAAGAAACCTGATGATTTTTCATTTTTTATAGTGGGGGCAACGGACAAATATGATTCAGGGTCGGGTATTTATACCAGAAGATATATTAAAAGAGATTCATCCATACAGGTAATGTTAACGGAGAAAGAATTAAATCTTGTGTATGATTTATTTAAAGAGTACGATTTTATGAGTTTTCCGAAAGAATTTGAGAGTGACTCTACGATAATCGTTCAGCCATCGTTTTCAACAACTGCTGAGATAACTTATAAAGGACTTCATAAAGAAGTTACATTTTCAGATGAGTACGGTAAGAAATTGGATCAGAAAAGATCGAATGATTTTAATCAATTTTGTTCCCGGATTCGAAAAATAATAAACGAAAAAGAACAAGTGAAAGATATGCCCCCCTGCAATCTGATATTCCTGTAAAACCAACAGCCAATACTTTTTAGGCATAGCCGCTTGTATCTCTTGATTTATTTTTATTAGCATTTATAACCTGTTTTATATCTTCATAAACAATTCTCAAAAAAAACCATGAAAGCATTATTTGTAACATTTGCCGTATGCCTTTTTGCCGTAACCGCAGGTGCACAAACCACTACCGCCGGCGTTGAAAAATCAATCACAAAAATTAATGCCCTTTACCCGTCATTTGAGCAGGAGTTGCGGGTTTCGCCAACCACAACCTGGGGGTACCGCGCCGGGTTAAACGTCTTTTTTGAATACAGCAGTTCCCAAACATTTATGGACCCTGTGCCGGTTAAAACAAAATATTTCGAGTTAATACCCACAGCCGAAATCTATTACCGCTGGTACTACCGCCTGTTAAAGCGCCAGCAAAAGCAGAAAAAAACAATCAACAACAGCGCCGCCTACTTTTTTACCGGCGCCGAAATAATGGCGCCCGGTATTAAAATACAAAGCATAAATGACGATGGGCTAAACGAGGTTATTTCCGGAATTTATGCCGGATGGGGATTCCGGCGGACCATAGGGAAAAGGGTTACGCTCGATTTAAATTTGCGCTACGCAATACTTATGGAAAATGTGGATGAAGTTGACTTCACAAACCTGATACCCGGGTTTAAACTTGGCTATCGGATTAAGTGAGGGGAATATCGACTGTAGCAAAGAACTTAAATACAACACAATTATGAGAGTACAAGCGACAATAAAAAAGATAGCCGTAATAGGCATTATTCTTTTAGCAACACTCATTTGCAAAGCACAAAGAGAACACCTGGAGCCCGCACGGGATTTTGCACAATACGAAGGGCTTTCGAAAGATTATCACGACGCAGTAATCCCTATGCTCATCCGGGAATTCAGCGAAAAACCGTATGCACGTTACATTTCCATGCCTTCGTTCTCAAAAGAATATGCCTTTTCGGTTGAAATGAAAGGCAACAAGTACTATGTAATTTCAAACGCCCTTTTGGAGAACTACTGGTATGCAGCGAAAAAAGATGAGGTAACCATAGAAACCACACAATCTGAGATAAGCAAAAGCCTTTACCTGAAAATCGGCGAATTGTTTCAATTTCTGGCCGATCAAACAAAAATAAAGGTGGTGGAAAACAATTTGGATGAAATAGGGTTCGATGGCACTACCTATTTTTTTTCGGCAACCAACAGTAAAGGCGAGGTTAAAACCGGAGAAACCTGGTCGCCTTACAAGGGAACTTTATTAAACAGGCTTGTTAAAACCTGCGATAATTTATGTTCTTTGCATGATGAACAAGGCATCTCAATTGGAACACTGGAAAACGAAATTGATAAGCTGATAGTTGAATTGAACCACAATTAAAAATGCAGATTTTCCGAAATAGGATATAATCAAAAAAAACAAAAGATGGACAAATTTTTAAAGCTCCTTGTTGATTGGGTTTACCGGACAAATTCAAAACGAAAAAACTTTGAAGCACAGCACAACGAAAAGGTTTTGGCTGCCGACGCCTCCAAAGGAATTACTACAAAGCAAAACGATTCGATTGACAGGGGAGCCGCCTGGATGGTTTCTCAGCGGGCAATAATAATGCTGACAAACAAACGGATTATATGCGGGAAATGGGACATTCCGGTTGAAAAAATCAGCAAGGCTTCTCTGGTGAAAATAAAATCATTGTTTGGCGGTGGGCAGGTATTAAAAATTGATACGTTTGATAATGAAAGCTACCAGTTCGGAATGCAGGTAAACGATGAATGGATAAACCAAACAGCTTTGCAACTCACGGTTGAAAACGGGAAAGTAAAAATTTTCACGCTAAGTACAGTCGTTTGGATTTTGGCACTTGGTTATTTGCTGTACCTGCTGCTTCAGGATATGGGTGTTTTTGCAAACTAAAACCACAAATTTATACTATTTAATTACCTTTGGCGTTTTAATGAAAATTAAAATCGCGGATGAAGCGAAAAATCTACCTCATTTTATTGTTTGGCGTCCTGGCCATGGCGGGCAGTGCACAAATCGGGGGCGAAAATACCTACCAGTTTCTGGAGCTTACCAACTCGGCCCGTATTGCGGCGTTGGGAGGCACACAAATTGCCGTTCCCGACTCGGGCGACCTGAACCTGCCGTACCACAACCCTTCGTTACTGGCGGTTGACATGAGCAACAAACTACTGGTAAACTATGTAAATTACCTGGCTGATGTAAATTATGGGTACGCCTCGTATGCCAAATCGTTCGAAGGTATCGGGAATTTTGCGGTGGGTGTTCATTACATTAACTACGGCCAATTTGATGAAGCTACCGAAGGCGGAATACTAACCGGTACAACGTTTAATGCAGCTGAATACGCGCTGAACCTGATCTACTCCAGCCGGTATAAACGCTTGAAATACGGGGTTAACCTGAAACCGGTACTTTCTTCGTTCGAAACCTACCGTTCGTTTGGTATTGCAGCCGATTTAGGTGTTAATTTTACCAGCAAATCGGGCTATACAACCCTGGCGCTGGTAGCCCGGAACATGGGTGCCCAGATTACCACTTATTACGAAAACGGAAAACGCGAAAGCATCCCGTTTAACCTGCAGGCAGGTATCAGCCAGCGTTTGCAACATGCCCCGGTAGTTTTAATGGCCACCCTTCAGAATTTAAGCCACTGGAAACTTTATACCCCCGAAGAAGAACCCGATTTTACCACCGAAACGGTTTATCAGCGCGACGAAAGTTTCAGCAAACAATTTATGCGGCACCTGGTATTAGGCGTGGAGCTTTTGCCTTCGCCGAATTTTACGTTGAGGGCAGGTTATAATTACCAGCGCCGTCAGGAATTAAAGTATGACGATAAAGCTTCAACAGTTGGTTTCTCCGCTGGTTTCGGCCTCAGGATTAAACGTTTCCGTTTCGATTACGGTATCTCGCGTTTTCACCTGGCAGGCTCTTCCAATCTCTTCTCGGTAGCCATTAATTTGAACGACAATTTCTAAGAAAAGGACAAGAATATCTTAAATAATTCCCATCTTTGCTGATCCAAAATCGTTATGAGTACTAAAAAAATCATTATTGCTATCGACGGGCATTCTTCCTGCGGGAAAAGTACCATGGCAAAAGCCCTGGCGAAAGAATTGGGCTATGTTTACATCGATTCCGGAGCCATGTACCGCGTTGTAACACTGGTAGCGCTCCGAAACGGGTGGATTGAAAACAAAGTCCCTGATAAAGAAAAAGTAATAGCGGGTTTGAAAGATATTCATATTACGTTTAAATGGGACGAAGAAAAGGGGATGAATACCACTTTTTTGAACGGTGAGAATGTAGAGGATGAAATCCGCCGGCTGGAAGTATCGGAAAATGTAAGCCCGATCAGTACCATTGCCGAAGTACGCGAAGAAATGGTGCACCAGCAGCGCGAAAATGGCCGCAACAAAGGCATTGTAATGGATGGCCGCGACATTGGAACGGTGGTTTTCCCTGCTGCCGAATTGAAAATTTTTATGACAGCATCGCCCGAAATAAGGGCACAACGCCGGTTTCTGGAACTAAAAGAAAAAGGGCAGGATGTAAATTTCGATGAAATACTTGCCAATGTGGAAGGCCGCGATAAAATCGATTCTACCCGTGCCGTGAGTCCGCTAAAACAGGCCGATGACGCATTGGTACTCGACAACAGCCATTTAAGCCGCGAAGAACAGTTGCAATGGACGGTTAACAAAGTAAAGGAGATTATTGAAGCATGATTGTTGAAATAGACACAAGGTCGGGGTTTTGTTTTGGGGTAATTAATGCCATTAAGTCGGCAGAAAAGGAATTGCAACACGAAGACAAACTTTATTGTTTGGGTGACATTGTGCACAACGGAAAGGAAGTGGAGCGGCTCGAAAACATGGGGCTGAAATCAATTTCAAAAGACGAATATTTTATGCTGAGTAACTGCAAAGTGCTGATCCGTGCACATGGCGAACCTCCGGAAACTTACGATTATGCAGCAAAAAATAACATCGAACTGATTGATGCAACCTGCCCGGTGGTGCTTACCCTTCAGGAAAAAGTAAAGGGGTCGTACCTTCAGAATAAAGCACAGGAAGGCCAGCTCGTAATTTTCGGGAAAAAGGGGCACGCCGAAATTATCGGTTTAGACGGGCAGACTGATAACCATGCCATTGTAGTTGAAAATGTGGAAGATGTTGAGAAAATTGACATGAACCGCCCCATTTCACTGTATTCGCAAACAACCAAGCGTATCGAAGATTTTCATCAGATTGCAGAAACCGTTAAGTCAAAAGTAAAGCCGGGTGTCCCCATTCAGATTAAGGATACCATTTGCCGTCAGGTTTCGAACCGTGTGCCCAACTTAAAGAAATTTGCGATTAAATACGATCTGGTACTTTTTATTGCCGGCGTAAAAAGCTCAAACGGAAAATATCTTTTTACAATTTGCGAAGAAGTGAACCCGAATTCAAAAAAAATTACGGGTGTCGAAGAAATTAAGCGCGAATGGTTTCAAGGCGTTAACTCTGTGGGTATTTGCGGCGCAACATCCACCCCCAACTGGTTAATGGAAGATGTGGCCGGCTGGGTGCGCGAAAACTTCGGGTAAGCACTTTCTTTCCCCCTGAATTCTTTTTTACTTACTTTAGGCAAGGTAAATTCGATACATGCTTTTTGCACAAGTTATATTGCCTCTCTCTTTACACGATGCTTACACGTATCTTGTTCCGTCCGGGATGGAAAAAGATGTGGAGCCGGGCAAGCGTGTCATTGTTCAATTCGGGCAACGAAAGTTTTATGCTGCTTTAATCGTTTCGCTCAGTGGTGAAAAGCCGGGCGATGTGGAGGTAAAGGAAATTCAGCAGGTGCTGGACGAACATCCGCTTGTGTTGGCAAAGAATTTCGAAATGTGGCACTGGATTGCCAAATATTATTGTTGCACCCTTGGCGATGTATTTCGCGCCGCGCTGCCCACCGGTTTAAAACTCGAAAGTAAATCCAAAGTATTTCTTACCGGCTCGGAAGAAGAGTTTCTGTTAACCGCTTTTGAACAGACGATGTTGCGTGAAATTGAAAAAGGGACCAACGTGCTGGCAGAGCTGGAGCGTAAATTAAAGGACCGTTTTTCTTATCCGGCACTAAAATCGTTGATGCAGAAAGAGCTCGTTTATGTAGAGGAAAAGGTGCACGAGAAATACCGTCCGAAAACAGAAGCTTTTGTAAGGTTACATCCCGACGTAACTTCCGAAGAGGTTCTGAATAAAAAGGCAGCAGAAATAAAACGTGCAAAAAAACAAGAGGCTTTATTGTGGCACTTTTGCTCTGTTACCAGTATTTTTGAAAACAATGCACTTGCTGAAATTTCAAGAAAAGACTTGTTTGAAGGGACAAATTTTACACCCGCGATTTTAAAGGGCCTGGTTGACAAAGAGATGTTGGTTCAGTATCAAAAGCAAGTTTCGCGTATTGAGGAGAAAAAAACAGGCCAGGTGAGTATGAACCTGCTAAACAGGTACCAGGCAAAAGCGCTGGAAGAAATTCGGGAATCATACGAGTCGAAGCAGGTGACGCTGATCCACGGAATTACCGCCAGCGGGAAAACCGAAATTTACATCCATTTAATTGATGAGGCCATAAAAACCGGGAAGCAGGCTTTGTACCTGGTTCCTGAAATTGCCTTGACAACCCAAATCGTTCAGCGCCTGAAAAACGTATTCGGCCATAAAGTAGGTATTTATCATTCGCGTTTAAACAGTTCGGAACGGGTGGAAATTTGGGAAAAGACACTAAGATTTCATGAAAAATCCAATGAAGGTTACCAGGTGATATTGGGGGCACGCTCTACTATTTTTCTGCCTTTTTCTGCCTTGGGGCTGATTGTTGTTGATGAAGAACACGAAAACTCATTCAAACAATTCGACCCGGCACCCCGCTACAATGCACGCGACATGGCGGTTGTTCTGGGGTTTCAACACGGCGCAAAAGTATTGTTAGGTTCGGCAACGCCATCATATGAATCGTACCACAACGCACTTACCGGGAAATATGGTTTGGTAAATCTCACCCGGCGCCATTCCGAAATGGAACTTCCCGAAATTCTGGTGGCCGATGTAAAAAGGGCATACAAACGTAAAGAGATGCATTCTATTCTAACGCCGCAGCTTTACAGTTTGATGGAAGAAGCGCTCGAAAAAAAGGAACAAATTATTCTGTTTCAGAACCGGCGCGGATATTCACCTTTTGTGGAATGTTTTACCTGCGGACATATCCCCAAATGCAAGCGTTGCGATGTAAGCCTTACCTATCACAAGTATAAACGACGGCTTAGCTGCCATTATTGCGGTTATTCTTATCCCTTGCCCGATCGTTGTGACGAGTGTGGTTCGCCCGAACTCAAAACCCGTGGTTTCGGAACGGAGAAGATTGAAGACGAAATCAAACAGTTGTTTCGCAATGCACGAATAGACCGGATGGACCTGGATTCAACTCAAACAAAAAATGCTTTTGAAAAAATTGTCCGAAACCTGGAAGACGGAAAAACAGATATTTTGATCGGGACGCAGATGGTTACCAAGGGCCTCGATTTTGAGCATGTAAGCGTAGTTGGTATTTTAAATGCCGATAACCTGATCAACTTTCCCGATTTCAGGGCACACGAGCGGGCTTACCAGCTTATTTCTCAGGTAGCCGGGCGTGCCGGGCGAAAACATCGCCGAGGTACTGTCGTTATTCAAACTTCTCAGCCCGATCATCCGCTTATCCGGCTTATTCAGGAGCAGGACTACCGAAAAGTGTTAAAACAGCAATTCGAAGAACGTCAGCTTTTTAAATATCCGCCGTTTTACAGGCTCGTAAAAATTGTGGTAAAACACAAAAATATCGACACTGTTGAAAGAGCCTCACAGGAGCTTGCCAAAATGCTCAGGCAAAACAGGGACTTGGTGATCCTGGGGCCTGAATTCCCGCTGATCAGCCGTATTCAGCTGTGGCATCACAAAGAAATTTGGGTAAAGATTGGTAAGAAACTTCAGCTTGATCATGTAAAAGAAGGAATTATGGAGGCCGGTAAAAAGGTTCGGTCTATGCCTTTGCTCAGCAGTTGCATTATAAATATTGATGCCGACCCCATGTAGAAATGGGAATGTTTAATTGGGATTGACTTTTTCTGGCAGATGACATTTTCCCAGCATAGTTTTTTTTATAGATTTGTAGCGCATAAGACCTTTTTGTGAATAGTAAAGAAGTAAATCAAATCTTTGAGCAGTTTTCCCAAATGCGAGTCATCGTAATTGGAGATGCTATGCTTGATACTTATCTCTGGGGAAAAGTAGAACGACTGTCGCCGGAAGCTCCGGTTCCTATCGTGTCGGTAACAACGCGCGAAAACCGCTTGGGAGGGGCAGCCAATGTATCCCGGAATCTTCAGGCGCTGGGAGCAACACCTGTGTTATTTTCGGTGGTGGGAGAGGATGACAACGGAAAGGAATTTTTGAGTTTACTCGAAAAACGGGAGCTCACAGGAAAGGGGATTTTTGTTGATCCTGCCCGAAATACAACGGTAAAAAACCGGATTATCAGTAGCGGAAAGCAAATTGTGCGGGTTGATGAAGAATCGACCAGTTATATTTCGGCCGAAATGGAACAGAAACTTATCGGTGCTATTCTGGCCGAACTGAATGAAAACCCGGTGGATGTGATTGTTTTTGTGGACTACGACAAAGGGATAGTTACCCCCACCTTGTTTAATGCAGTTAATAAAGTGGCGCTGGAACGAAAAATTCCGACGGCCGTTGATCCCAAAAAACGAAACTTCAAAAATTACCGGGATGTAACCCTTTTTAAACCTAACTTTAAAGAGTATGTGGAAGGTATTGGCCAGCAGATTGCAAAAGACGATCTGGAAGCTTTAAAGGCCAGCGCCGATAAATTCAAGAAAGAGCAAAACCTGAAACTGATTTTTATAACGCTTTCAGAATTAGGGGTTTTTATCAGCAACGGAGTTAAAGAGCAATACTATCCGGTGGTAATTCGCGATATAGCAGATGTGTCGGGAGCCGGAGATACAGTTATTAGTGTGGCGAGTTTGGCAATGGCTGCCGGGTTGCCGCCAAAAATTATGGCGCTGATGTCGAATCTGGCAGGTGGCCTGGTTTGTGAAAAGCTGGGAGTTGTCCCGGTTGATGCCGAACAACTCCGGAAAGAGATGAAATCCAAAAAATTTTAATACACGATTTTTTAGCCCCGATCGTTAATAAAAAATGTGAACAGGTTAGGGGTAATTTGTTACCTTTGAAATCACTCTAAAAAAAGAAAAAGACGCGTAAATGGGAAAAATAATTTCATTGGCAAACCAAAAGGGAGGAGTTGGAAAAACGACCACCACAATTAACCTGGCGGCTAGTTTGGCAGTGTTGGAGCAAAAGGTTTTGGTGATTGATGCCGACCCGCAGGCAAACTCAACTTCAGGTTTGGGTTTTGATGTAAACAATGTGCAGTCGAGTATTTATGAATGTATTGTTGATGAAATCGATGCATCAAAAGTAACACTGAAAACACAGATCGAAAACCTGGATATTATTCCGTCTCATATTGATTTGGTGGGTGCTGAAATTGAAATGCTGAATATGCCCAACCGGGAAAAGGTGTTGAAAAATGCCATTGAGCAACTAAAACAGATGTACGATTTTATTTTCATTGATTGCTCCCCGTCGCTGGGTTTAATTACCGTAAATGCGCTTACTGCCTCCGACTCTGTAATTATTCCGGTGCAGTGTGAATATTTTGCGCTGGAAGGACTCGGGAAACTGCTTAACACGATTAAGATTATCCAGAGCCGCCTGAATCCTGAATTGTCGATCGAAGGCTTTTTACTTACCATGTACGACGGTCGTCTGAACCTCTCCAATCAGGTGTATGAAGAAGTAAAACATCACTTTCAGGAAATGGTTTTTGACACGGTAATCCAGCGCAATGTAAAACTAAGTGAGGCTCCCAGTTACGGGAAACCGGTGGTGTTGTACGATGCCAGTTCGCGCGGAGCAATAAACCACATGAACCTGGCACGTGAAATTCTGCAGAGAAATGAAATGACCCAGATGTCGAAAGATAAAAACGTTGTTATAAACTAGAATATTGATATGATGGCTAAAAGGAATGCATTGGGAAGAGGACTTGGAGCATTGATTGACGACGCTGAGAAAATGCAGAAAGGCGCCGGAATCAGTGAAATCGAATTAAATAAGATTGAAGCAAATCCTTTTCAACCACGTACCAAGTTCGATGAGGATGCCCTTCAGGAACTGGCTACCTCAATTAAAGAGATTGGGCTGGTGCAACCCATTACGCTTCGAAAAGTTGCCGAAGATAAATACCAGATTATTGCCGGTGAACGCCGTTTCAGAGCTTCGCAACTGGCAGGGCTTACAAGTATTCCGGCTTATGTGCGAAAAGCCAAAGACGATGGAATGCTTGAAATGGCGCTCGTTGAAAACATTCAGCGCGAAGATTTGGATGCCATCGAGATTGGCCTCAGCTACCGGCGTTTGATGGAAGAACTGGGTTATACACAGGAAGAACTTAGTTCAAGAGTGGGAAAGAAACGCTCAACCATTGCCAATTACATGCGCCTGCTGAAACTTCCGGCTATTATCCAAAAAGGGCTGATCGACAAGGAAATCTCAATGGGACACGCCCGTGCCATCATTAATATTGAAGAAGCCGACACTCAGATCATGATTTTTGAGCAGATCATTAAACATGGTTTTTCAGTACGCAAAGTGGAAGAAATTGTTCGTGACCTGAACAGCGGTGAAGAAAAAAATACTGCAAAAACGGTAAAAGAAAAGTTTCCAAAAGAATTCGAATCTGTAAAGCGGCAACTGGCCGGTATTTTTAGCGCACGTGTTGGTTTTGCAATGGATGGAAAGGGAAAAGGAAAAATTACGATCCCTTTTAAGTCGGAAAAAGACCTGGAAAGAATTGTTAAAATAATTGAAAATCAAAAATAAAGCCGGCTGAATCTTCCAGAACCTGTCGTATTTTCTATTTTTGCGCAAAATTAATCGAGTGAACGCAGGTAGTTTTATTACAAAATTAATAGTTGTTATAACCCTCTTTTTTCTTTGTTTTGGTGCCTATGCCCAAAATATTGAAATCGATTCTACCCAAACGGTACCACTCGATGAGGAGAAAGCGGAGGAAGTGCATTCACCCCGAAAGGCTACCATTTATTCTGCCATACTTCCGGGCCTGGGACAGGCGTATAACAAGAAATACTGGAAGATTCCACTTATATATGCCGGGTTGGGAACCATTGGTTATTTTATTCACTGGAATAACGGCAATTACCAAATTATGAAAACGGCCTATGGCGATTTTACGGATGATGATCCTAACACCACTTCCTATCTTGATTTAGACGGGGCGCAATACTACGATTTGGAAAACAGCGAAAGCGATCGGACCAATTTTAAAACCAACCTTACACGGCAGCAGGATTATTACCGGAGAAACCGTGACCTTTTGTTTATTAGCATGATCGGTTTTTATGGGCTGAACATTATCGATGCCAGTGTTGATGCACACTTTTTTGATTTTGACATCAGTGAGGATTTGACGATGAACTGGCAGCCAACGATGAATTATTTTAACAATCAGCCGGTTTACGGCTTAAATTTATCTTTTACATTTTAGCATGTTCCGATACATTTTAAATATCACTATTGTTATTTTATTTTTTGCAGTAAGTGCCTGGGCGCAGGAAACTGATTCCCTGATTACTGACTTTGACATGGCAACCGATTCTGTAATGATCGATACAATGGAAAGTGATTCGATGATGGAAGAAGAAATAAAACTGGAGGACGATCTGAATGCTATTTTCTCTGATCGTATGGACAGTCTGATGAATTCGGCAGAATTTCGAACACGTTTTCATTTCGACAGCACGGAAGTGAACTTTTTTGATCGTTTTCCAACCAATGTTCCCGACTCGGTTTATACACAGCGGTTGAAAGATGCTGAAATGGTGATTGACCTTTCTTACAACGACGTGGTAAAAAAGTACATACAGATGTACACCGAGCGAAAGCGGAACCTGGTGGAGGTGATGCTCGGACTTTCGGCGTATTATTTTCCGATGTTTGAAGAGACTTTTGATAAGTACGATATGCCGCTGGAACTTAAATACCTGGCTATTATTGAATCGGCTCTGAACCCGACCGCCAGATCCCGTGCCGGAGCGGTTGGTTTATGGCAGTTTATGTACGGAACGGCAAAGAATATGAAGCTGGAAGTTACTTCTTTTGTTGACGAACGAAGTGATCCGGTGAAAGCGACCGATGCTGCTGCCCGTTATCTGAAACGCTTGTACGATGTTTACGGCGACTGGCAACTGGCCATAGCAGCCTACAATTGTGGCCCGGGAAATGTAAACCGTGCGATTCGCCGCTCAGATGGAAAAACAGATTACTGGCAGATTTATTACCGGCTTCCGCGTGAAACACGTGGTTATGTACCGGCATTTATTGCTGCCACTTATGCTTTTGAATATTACAAGGAACATAACCTGAATCCCCAATATCCAAGCTTTTCACTTTCGGTAGATACTGTAATGGTAAACGATTATTTGCATTTCGACCAGGTGGTTGCTTCGCTCGGAATGGAGAAAGAGGAACTAAAAGTTTTGAACCCGATGTATCGCCGCGAAGTGATTCCTGCAAAACTGGAGAAACCTTATCCGCTCATTCTACCAAACGATAAGCTTATGGCGTTTATCGACAAAGATACAGCGGTTTTTGCCTGCGAGCGCGAGAAATATTTCCCGAATAATACCCTGGTAAATCCAACAACCAGTAGCAGTAGTTATTTTACCCCTGTTGATATTAAGGGAAAAGACAAGGTGATTTATACAGTCAAATCGGGAGATAACGTAGGCTATATTTCTTCGTGGTTTAAAGTGCGTAGCTCAGATTTGCGCTACTGGAACGATATTCATCGCGATATGATCAGGGTGGGACAGAAACTGGCAGTTTATGTTCCGCAGGGGCAGAAAGAGCATTACGAGAAAGTAAACAAAATGTCGTTTGCCGAGAAGCAGCAGTCGATTGGAAAAAGTGTAAAAGTTGCTGAGGAAAAGCAGGCAGATCCTGTTGATCCGTCTTATGTATATCACACGGTCAGGAGTGGAGACACGCTTTGGGATATTGCCCAAAAGTACGCAGGTATTAGTGCTGATGATATTATGCAGCTTAATAAACTATCAAACGACCGTGGACTGTATGTAGGTCAAAAACTGAAAATTAAGCGGAAAGGTTAGAGTCTGTTTAAATTTTAACAGTCTCTTAGTGTCAAGTCAACTTTAAATTGACGTACCGTCATTCCGAATTTATTTCGGAATCTGTATTTTGGGCAAAGATGTTGAAATGCTTCAGGGTGACGTACTAATTATGACACATTGCTGACAATTAATTTATTATTAATTGAATCTTACTTCCCAAAAAAAATAGTGTGAAATTCATTCACTCATTCTAAAACGGATGCTGTTTTCAGACTTCGCTTTGTTGTAGTTTCGTTTATTCTTCTTCTTATTGTATTCCAGTGAGTTGCAATTATAGTTAAATTGCGAAAATCGATATGATTACCGACTCCAATAGCCTGGGTCTATAAATATCGTCTATTCCGAATAGAAATTATCTGTTTGATTGGTTCCAAATCGCTTTCTATGTTTGTACCATAAATTTTGAGATAGTAAAAAAATACAATAACATTTAAAAACAATTAGTATGTCACAGATTGGAAAACAAGTAGTAGATTTTAAAGTACAGGCTTTTGATAATGGGAATTTTAAAGCAGTAAAAAAAGAAGATATTCTGGGAAAATGGTCCGTTTTTTTCTTTTATCCTGCTGATTTTACTTTTGTTTGCCCTACCGAATTAGAAGACCTGGCAAATCTGTACGAAGAATTCAAGGCAAGAAATTGTGAGATTTATTCCGTTTCAACCGATACACATTTCGTACACAAAGCATGGCACGATACTTCAGATACCATCAAAAAAATCAAATACCCGATGTTGGCTGACCCAACTGGCGTTCTGTCAAGAGGTTTTGATGTGATGATTGAAGAAGACGGTTTGGCTGAGCGCGGAACTTTTATCGTAAACCCACAAGGCGAAATTGCTGCCTACGAAGTAGTAGCCGGTAATATTGGCCGTAATGCAGAAGAACTGCTGCGTCGTTTAAAAGCTTTGCAGTTTGTGGCAGAGCACCCGGCAGAAGTTTGTCCTGCAAAATGGAACGAAGGAAGCAAAACACTAAAACCAAGCATCGACCTGGTTGGAATGATTTAATGACAAGATTTTGATTTATTCACAGGGAGGACTGCATTTGTGATCCTCCCTTTTTTTACAAAGCCATGTTAGAGCAAGCATTAAAAGACCAGGTGAAAGGGATTTTTGCCGGTCTTAAAAACAATTATACTTTCCAAATAGAAGCTGCTTCTTCTCATCCTTCGTACATCGAAATGCTTGAGTTGTTAAACGAGGTTGCTTCGTGTTCGGAAAAAATCAATGTTCAGATTTCAGAAAACGAGGGACTTTCGTTTTCCATCCTTCAAAACAACGAAAAAGTAAATTCTATTGTATTTAGGGCCATTCCAAACGGGCATGAGTTTACAACCTTACTCCTGGCAGTTTTAAACATGGATGGTATCGGGAAAAACCTGCCGGATGCAACCATGATCAGTCGTATTAAAGCATTGAAGAATCCGATGTTGGTAAAGAGCTACATTTCACTTACCTGTACCAATTGTCCCGAGGTTGCCCAGGCAATCAATATTATATCAATTTTTAACCCTCTTATTTCACACGAGATTATTGATGGCGGTATCAATAAAGAGGAGGTTGAAAAACTGGGTATTCAGGCTGTTCCAACAGTTATGGCTGATAGCAAGGTGTTGCATGTTGGTCGTTCTTCACTGGGTGAGTTGCTTGAAAAGATTGAAGAATTAAGCGGTGCAGGGCCACTTCCCGAATCGAATATTGAAAAGAGCTATGATGTAATTGTAGCCGGAGGTGGGCCCGCTGGTGTTTCTGCAGCAATTTATTCGGCGCGTAAAGGTTTTTCGGTAGCCATAGTAGCACAGAAAGTTGGCGGGCAAGTAACAGAAACGCTTGCCATAGAAAATATGATTTCGATACCAAAAACTACTGGTGCACAGCTGGCTGCTAATTTAAAGCTGCATTTGGAAGATTATCCGATTGATATTTTGGAAAATCGTTTAATAAAAGAAACAAAAGTTGTTGACGGAGTAAAAGTGGTAAAAACCTCGCTGGGCGAAACACTGAGTGCCCCTGCATTAATTATAACTACGGGAGCCAGTTGGAGAAAGTTAAATGTACCGGGCGAGAGTCAGTACATTGGGTCGGGTGTGGCTTTTTGCACACATTGCGACGGCCCTTTTTACAAGAGTAAGAAAGTAGCGGTAATCGGCGGAGGAAACTCCGGGCTGGAAGCAGCCATCGATCTTTCTGGTATTGCAACCGAAGTTACGGTACTTGAATTCATGAACGAATTAAAAGGTGACAAAGTTCTTCAGGATAAACTGGCGGAATTGCCGAATGTGAAAATAATCACGTCGGCACAAACCACTGAAGTAATCGGTGATGGCGCTAAAGTAACCGGGCTGAAATTCAAAAACCGGAAGACTGAAGATATGGAAACGATTACTGTTGACGGTGTTTTTGTTCAGATCGGGCTGGTGCCTAACAGTACTGTTTTTGCAGATGTGGTAGATCGGAACAGGATGGGAGAGATCGTTATTGATGCACATTGCCGAACTTCACAACCGGGAGTTTATGCGGCAGGCGATGTAACCGAAGTCCCGTTTAAACAGATTGTAATAGCAATGGGTGAGGGCTCTAAAGCGGCGCTTTCAGCCTTTGAAGACAAAATAAAAGGTCAACTCCTCGGAGTTGTTGCAACTGAAGCAGAGATGAGTCACTGACTTTCTCTGGGTAGAGTGGAAGGGTAAGGTGTTTGTTTTATGCAGACACCTTTTTTTATTGCCCGAAATTTTGCAATCCAATTTTGTATATGTTGAATTGTTTTAGCCTGATGAATCAGGTATTTTTACTGAATATTCAGCTTTTTTTGTAATGCGGAAACCTCACTTTCGAGGCGTGTACGTGCTTTAATGGCCTTTGAAAGGGCAAGTGCATCACGAACGGCTTCCTTATCATACTTTTCCAGGATAATGTAGTAGTATTTGTTTCCCAGAAAAACGGCCTTCAGGTTACGGTCAACATGTTGGGCAATAAATTCAATCACCCCGTTGTCTTTCCCGTTTCGGTATGAAACTTTTTCCCATTTGGCCTCCATAAAATCACTGCGGTGGTTGTCGGGGCTGCCAATCGGAATCGACTCGGTTTTAGCATCTTCTCCGCTGTCGTAAACCCTTATTCCGGTATGGTCGAGCCATTTTTCGCCGTGGTAGTTACTGCTAAGGTATAAATCGCCCCGTTCGTCTAAATGAACCTGAATATAGGAACGGTCCCAGGCACGCTTAAAAGTTTGGCGCTTGTGAATGTATTGTGTATAACGGTCAAATTCAGTTTTCTCGGTCACGAAATTTTTTTCAAGCTCTGTAATGCGCACTTTTATTGTGTCCAGTTCCGACTCTTTTCTTTGAAGTACTTCAAAGCGTACTTCATTGGACAGGTTTTTTGCGGCATTCACTGAGTACATGGCTTTAGGAAACAACCCGGGGATACTGTCCAGGGTTAATAACGCCTTCGCAGTGTCTTGCTGAACCAGAAGATTTTTAGCCTGTTCCACTTTTACCCGTGCCAAATCTTCTTCTGAAGGGCCACAAGCCGAAATAAAAAATAGCAATGCAATAATAATATATTGAAATACCTTTCTCATACTAACCTTTTTGGCAAATGTAGTATTTTAGCCGCAGTTCGACGAATGATAAAACATTTTTAAGCTTCCGTAATAATGAACACCAACGCAGTAGATTTTTTCAAAAATAAGCCTGTAGAGATCAACTCTTCCGATAAAAAATTAATCATTGCAGCTTGGCAGTTAAAGAATCCGGACAACATGGGCAAAGTGATTCGTTTGGCACACAATGTTGGGGCAGAACGGGTATTGTTTATCCGTGGAAATGAGCAACAACGAAAATCAAAAATTCGTCGGACAGCTGGTTTTTCATACGACCAGATGCCCTGGCAGGTTATTTCCGAAGAAGCATTTTTAGAGTACCTGCAAAACTTTCAGTTAACAGTGCTTGAAACCTGCGATGGGGCAGAAAATATTTTCAAACAAAAAATACCCGGTACAACAATTTTGCTGGCCGGGAGCGAATCGCACGGAATTCCGGAACATATTATACAGAAGAGTTCTTGTAAAATATTTATTCCGATGCCGGGCGGCTGCAAATCGATGAATATTTCGAATGCACTTTCAGTAGCGGCTTTCGAATGGCTACGGCAACAGCGCTATTAATGCCTTGCAGGCAGATAGATTTTACAATATTGATTTAGATTAAATACTTTTATGGTATTCATAGATTTTTTCTAATTTTAGCCAAAAATCTACGCCATGATCACCTTAACCCAATTAGAGTACATTGTAGCAGTTGATACTTACCGGCATTTTGGAAAAGCTGCCGAAGCCTGTTTTATCACACAACCAACGCTATCCATGCAAATCAAAAAACTGGAAGAGGATATGGAAATTATCATCTTCGACCGTAGTAAGCAGCCACTCATCCCAACTGATGTGGGGACACGGATTATTGAACAGGCACGGGTAGTGTTAAAGCAGGCCGACGAAATAAACAACATTGTAAAAGATCATAAAAACCAGGTTTCGGGAATGTTACGGATTGGAATTATTCCAACCCTGGCTCCTTACTTGTTGCCAATTTTTATAGGGGCTTACAAAAAGAAATACCCGAATATTTTTATAAAAGTAGTTGAAGCAACCACCGAAAATATTGTTCAGCTCTTAAATAAAGATTTGATTGATGTTGGTATTTTGGTTACTCCGCTGAAAGAGGATAAGATTATTGAAAAACCGGTGTTTTACGAAGAAATGCTGATTTATGCCAATGCCAACCATAAATTGCATGCGCAAAAAGAAGTTACGGTGCAAGACATTGCAACCCCGGAAATCTGGTTGCTTAGCGACGGACATTGTTTCCGCGACCAGGTAGTAAATCTTTGTTCGTACCTTGGAACTACCGACAGCCAGTTACCTTTCCATTTTGAAGCAGGTTCGCTCGAAACACTCATGAATATTGTGGACAGAGAAGGCGGGCTCACTTTAATTCCGGAGCTGGCTAAAGCAACCATGTCGCAAAAGCGGGCGTACAATGTGGTTAATTTTACCAGTATAAAGCCATTACGTGAAGTTAGTTTGGTGTATTCGCGCCATTTTGCAAAACACAAACTGATTAACCTGTTGTGGAACGAAATGCGCGAAGTGGTGCCTAAAGAGCTGCAAAATGCTTCGCGCGGAACCATCGTTGAATGGAAATAAATGGTTTTTTGCACTTGCAGGAAATAAACAAGTGCTGTTTCAGCTAAAAAGCATAGCATAAAGAATTTTATTAAAAAGCGTTAAAGGTATTGAAAAATGAAATTTTTGTTTACCTTTGCGCCGCTAAATGCGGATGTGGCGGAATTGGTAGACGCGCTAGACTTAGGATCTAGTGCCTATGGCGTGGGGGTTCGAGTCCCTTCATCCGCACAACTTTACCGCCGACCTTCCTGTTTAGGTAAGAGTTGGCGGTTTTAATTTTTAGAAAGCAATTAATTTTAAGAAAGTAAAAATGAACATTACCAGGGAAAACATCGACAATGTAAATGCTGTAATCAACATTGCCATTGAAAAAGCCGATTACGAAAAACAAGTGGCGGATGTTTTGAAAGACTATCGCCAAAAAGCTTCCATCCCGGGTTTCAGACCAGGAAAAGCACCGAAAGGCCTTATTCAAAAGAGATTTGGTACAGCGGTTTTGGTGGAAGAAGTAAATAAATTGCTTTCTCAGAATTTGTCTAAATACATGGTGGATGAAAAACTTCCTATCCTGGGAGAACCACTGCCAAACGAAGAAAAACAGGCTCCGATCAATTGGGAAACCGATGAGAATTTTTCATTCTCTTTCGACATTGCTTTGGCTCCTGAAGTAAAAGTTTCGTTGGAAAAAGAAAACAAGTTCAAATACTACAAAATTGCTGTTTCTGATGAGATGATTCAGCAGCAGGAAGATATGGCCGCTAACCAACTGGGAGAAAATGTTCCGGTTGAAGAAGCTACCGAAACCAGCTCTGTTCGGGGAAATTTTGTGCAAATTGATGCCGAAGGAAACGATGTTGAAGGTGGAATCGCCCCGGAAGGAGTGATTCTGGCGGTTGACAAAATTAAAGACGAAGAGGTTAAAAAGTCGTTTGTAGGGTGTAAAAAAGACGATATCATCATTTTTGATCCCGTAAAAGCTTTCGACAACCGCCACGAGGTAGGGCACATGCTTAACATCAAACATGAAGAAGCAGACGAGTTAAACAGTGAATTTAAATTTACTGTTACCGAAGTTCTTCAATTCGAAAAAGCAGAACTGAACGAAGAGCTTTTCAAGAAACTTTACGGCGAAGATACGGAAGTAAAAACCATTGAAGACTTCAGGGCAAGAATCAAAGACGAGCTGGCCAGAAGTTTGGTGAGTTCTTCAGAATATAAATTTGCAGTTGACACACGCGATACATTGGTTGAGCAAGCCGGTCTTGAACTGCCCGACGCATTCTTGAAACGCTGGTTGAAAGAAGTTAACAAAGAGTTAACCGAAGAACAGATCGATCAGGATTTTGACGGTTTTGCAAAAGATTTACAGTGGCAGCTAATTAAAGATTCAATTGCCAAAGAAGGTGAAGTAACAGTTACCCCGGAAGAGGCTGAAGCGTTTGCAAAGAATGTTGCTTTGGCCCAATATCAACAATATGGCATTTATGATGTACCGGAAGAACAGCTGGAGTCGTTTGCAAAAATGATGCTTGAAAAACCCGAGGAGAGTGAGCGGATTTACAAAAAACTTCACGAAGACAAGGTAATTGCCATCGTAAAAGAAAAGGTTACTGTTGAAGAAGAAGAAATCTCACAGGAAGAATTTACAAAAATGATGGAATAGGCTTATCCTGCCCGTTTCACTTAAAGGAAATATAGCTCTTTCGAAAAGGTTAGAGCAAAAAACTTTTTTATAACTTTGTGAGTCGTTTGAAAGAACTGATTTGCAAAGTTTTTTTATGAAGGGAAACGAGTTCCGGGAGCTTGTGACAAGTTACATGGGGCAGCGATAAGATGAACAATTATAAACAGAAATTATAAAATGGAAAATCACAACGAATTTAAAAAATATGCTACAGGTCATGCAGGCATCAGCAGTGCGACCTTGCACAGGTATTCTTCGATGTACGGAGCTTATATCTCGCCAACCATTATTGAAGAGCGTCAGTTGAACGTAGCTTCGATGGATGTGTTCTCGCGTTTGATGATGGATCGTATTATCTTTTTGGGTGTACCAATCGACGATACGGTTGCCAATATTATTCAGGCACAGTTGCTGTTTCTGGAATCAACTGATCCGAGTAAAGATATTCAGATCTACTTTAATTCGCCCGGTGGTTCGGTGTATGCCGGTTTGGGAATTTACGATACCATGCAGTACATTACAGCCAACGTAGCTACAATTTGTACAGGTATGGCAGCCTCAATGGCAGCGGTGTTAATGACTGCCGGCGCCAAAGGGAAACGTTCGGCCCTGAAACATTCGCGGATTATGATTCACCAGCCGATGGGTGGTGCGCAGGGACAGGCTTCGGATATTGAAATTACTGCCCGCGAAATAAAAAAGATCAAGAATGAACTGTATTCAATTATTGCAGAACATTCAGGACAAACTTTTGAACAGATTGAAAAAGACTCGGACCGTGATTACTGGATGACTGCCGAAGAGGCTGTTGACTACGGTATGATCGACGAGATTTTGACACGTAACAAGAAATAATGTCGAATACTAAAAACATGGACAAGTGCTCGTTTTGCGGACGGGAGAAGAATGAGGTGAACCTCCTCATTGCCGGGATCGACGGGCATATTTGCGACCGGTGTGCCGATCAGGCTCACTCCATTATTCAGGAAGAACTTAAAAGCAACAACAGCTTCGACCTGGATGGGATAAAGCTGATGAAGCCGAAGGAAATCAAGGAATTTTTGGATCAGTATGTAATTGGACAAGATCGGGCCAAGAAAATTCTTTCGGTTTCGGTGTATAATCATTACAAACGATTAACGCAACACGTTAGTGATGATGATACCGAGATTGAAAAGTCAAACATTATCCTGGTTGGGGAAACGGGTACGGGTAAAACCTTGCTGGCGCGAACCATCGCCCGGATGTTACACGTACCGTTTACCATTGTTGATGCCACTGTTTTAACCGAAGCCGGTTACGTAGGCGAAGACATTGAAAGTTTGCTGACACGATTATTACAGGCCGCCGATTACAATGTTGAAGCAGCTGAACGTGGAATTGTGTTTGTGGACGAGATCGATAAAATTGCCCGTAAATCTGATAACCCGTCGATTACACGCGACGTTTCGGGTGAAGGTGTACAGCAGGGATTGCTGAAGCTTTTGGAAGGATCGATTGTAAATGTTCCGCCACAGGGAGGCAGAAAACATCCGGAGCAGAAACTGATTCCGGTAGATACAAAAAACATCCTCTTTATTTGTGGAGGGGCTTTTGACGGAATTGAGCGGAAAATTGCGAATCGTTTGAATACAAAAGTAATTGGATATAGTGCAGCCAAGGAAACTGACCGTATTGAGCGGGAAAATTTGTTGCAATATGTTTCGCCTCAGGATTTAAAATCATTCGGAATGATTCCGGAGATTATCGGCAGGTTGCCCGTGTTGGCTTATCTCGATCCGCTGGATAAAGATACGCTGCGGAATATTCTTACCGAGCCAAAAAATTCAATTATCAAGCAATACAAAAAGTTGTTTGAGATTGATGGTATTCAAATTGAATTTGAAAAGGATGCCTTGGACTATATTGTAGAAAAAGCCATCGAATTTAAATTGGGCGCCCGCGGGCTTCGGTCCATTTGTGAAAATATTATGAACGATGCGATGTTCGACATGCCATCGGAAGAAGTGGATCATTTTCTGATAACGAAAGAGTACGCTTCTGATAAGCTGGAGAAATCGAGTTTACAACGACTACGAGCAAGTTAATATACTCAGCCCTGGCAAACTTGTCAGGGCTTTTTTATTTAAAAAATGCAAGTTACGGCCATAATTCTAACCGGAGGAAAAAGTAGTCGGATGGGAACCGACAAAGCCCTGCTGGAGTTGGGGGAAGAAACACTTTTGTCGCGTGCAGTTTGTTTGTGCAGTAAGGTTTGCAATGAAATTTTAATAGGCTCTGATTCAGAAGAGCACCGGATTAACCCGCATCAGTTAGTGGCTGACGAGCTGAAAGACTGTGGCCCGATAGGAGGCATCTATTCCTGCCTGAAACAATCAACTAACGAGTTGAATTTTGTGTTAAGTGTAGATGCTCCTTTTGTTACAACCGGTTTTATCAAAAACATTGTTTCTCAAAGCAAAGGTTTTGATGCCGTGGTTCCGGTTCATTCAGGAAAAAGGGAACCCCTGATTGCACTTTACAACAAGAATATTCTGAATGATATGAAAGAGCAGCTTGACTCCGGGAATTACAAAATGCAATTTTTCTTAAACAGGATCAACACAAACTGGGTTGATGCTGACGAATGGCTAAAGAATACTCCCGATCTGTTTCACAATCTGAATTTTCCGGAAGACATCGATAAAGGCGCTCCCCAAACCGGTAGGAAGTAAAATCAAGAGTGAAATTACTGCAAGGCCTGTTCTATATCTGCAATCAAATCCTGTACGTTTTCAATACCAACAGAAAGACGCATCATGGTGTCGCGGATATTGGCAGCAGCCCGTTCTGCTTCCGGAAACTCGGCATAAATGGTAGAGTGCGGATGAATGATCAAGGTCTTGTTATCTCCCAGGTTGGTAGCCCTGCGAATTACTTTTAGCCGGTTCATAAAAGCATAGCAGGCTTCTTTTGATTCCAGGTCAAACGACATAACGGTTCCCGGTACACCTCCAAAATATTTTTGTGCAGCATCAAACCCGGGGTCTCCTTCGAGGCCGGGAAAATCAACAATAGTAACTTTGGGGTTAGATCGCAGGTAACTTCCCAAAGCCATACAGTTTTGAAAACATTTATCCACCCGCAATTCCAGCATGTCGAGTCCCTGGCTCATGTATTGTGCGGTTTGTGGCGACATGCTTCCACCTGTATTCCGGTATATGTTTTTTCTGATTTTTGCCACCAACGCATTCTTGCCAAATTTTTCAGTGTAATTGACAAGGTTTGGGTTAGAGGTCCAGTCAAAATTCCCGTGATCGATAATTGCACCGCCAAACGATGTTGCTCCCCCCGAAATATGTTTGGTAGTGGAAATAACTTCAATGTTAACCCCAAAATTATCAGCACGAAATACATTGGGTGGAGTGATCGTACTGTCGGCAATCAGTAAAATACGATACTTTTTTGCAATGCGTGCAAGCATTTCAATATCTGCAATTTCTAATTGAGGGTTTGTGACTGTTTCAAAATAAATAGCCCGGGTTTTTTCGTCAATAAGTCTTTCAATTTCTGCTTCATTGTAGAGATCCGAGAAGCGGCTTTCCAGTCCGAATTCAGCCAGCGTATGTCTAAACAGTGCCAGCGTATGTCCAAAAAGACGGTTTCCGCTGATAATATTATCGCCCGCTTTTGTAATAGCCAAAATAGTATTGGAAATAGCGGCCATGCCGGAACTCATGGCAATTACTCCGTTACTGCCGGTTAAGGCCTTTAGCTTCAACTCAAAATATTCCACTGTAGGGCTCGAAGTGCGCGAGTAAACGTGGGCAAGGTATTCACCCCTGAAATTGGCTTCGATTTGTTCAGCCGATTCAAATTCAAAAGCTACCGATTCGTAAAGCGGCATTTGTAAGGCTTTGTGAGGGTCTGATTTGGGGTAAGGAACATTGAGCGAAGTAGTTGTAAAACCGGTTTTTTTCATCATATTAAAATTGCTTGTTTTCTATGGTATAAGATGCCTGCCTGTTCGGCAGTCAGGGAATTCGTCCCGAGTACTCGGAACTTGTTTCATTTTTAAAATTTTATCAGAAAAACAATTCAATAACATAAAAGTTTTTTGATCCGGAGCTGTTTACTGGTATAATTTTTGTTTTTCATAACATTGGTTTTAAATAATAATTAAACAGCATTTATTGGATTGTATAGCCCATGGCGCCCCCCGCCATGGGCTTCTTCATTTCTTAAAGCGTTATTCCCCGTTTTTTATTCAAAAATACCCACTTCTACGTCTTAACGGTGGTTCTCTTATTTTGACTGTTTATACACTTATTCAGCTTGTTTTGTTCGTGTTGAATGCAATAGAGAGTTTTTACTTTGTATGATCTTCAACATTTTTTTCTGATTTAAGAATGCTTTCTTATGTGTTTCTATATCTTTATAGAAAAACGACGGGAAAACGTATTTCGATCAGTTAACCGGTCGAAGGGCGTTTTTGTTCGTTAGTTGACCGGCCGTTGAAACAACAACTTTACACAAAATGAAGAGGGCATAATAAAAATTCTATTTAATAAACAGAGTTATAATTATACCGGTTCGGGGAGTTTCCGCTGAAAAAATTTAAAATATAAACCTATGAAAAAGTATCTACCAAAGCTCGTTCAGGATGATATGTGGCTGGAGCCGTTCTCAGGAGTGATTTCTGACCGCATGATAGTAGCAGAGAGGCGACAAAAGGAGTTGACAGGAGGAAAGAGTTTGTATGAATTTTCTTCAGGACATTTGTATTTTGGGCTTCATAAAACAGATGAAGGCTGGGTAATTCGTGAGTGGGCGCCTAACGCAACTTATATATACCTGGTAGGAACATTCAACGAATGGAAGGAACTTGCCGACTATTCGTTTTCCCATATTGGCAATGGAGTTTGGGAGTTAGTGCTTGAAACAGAGGCGCTGCATCACGAAGATTTGTATGCTCTGCATATTCATTGGGCTGTAAACTTTGGGAAACGTATTCCGGCATGGGCAACCCGGGTGGTACAGGATAAGGAAACCCATATTTTCAACGCTCAGGTTTGGGCTCCGGAAACGCCTTACGAATGGAAAAATCCGGGCTTTGAAAGAATTGAAGAACCTCCTCTTATTTACGAAGCCCATGTTGGGATGGCAGGGGAAGAACCACGCGTACATACCTACAATGAATTCAGGGAGCAGATGCTGCCCCGGATAAAAGCCAACGGATACAATACCATTCAGCTAATGGCCATTCCGGAGCACCCGTATTACGGGAGTTTTGGCTATCATGTGTCCAGCTTTTTTGCTCCGTCTTCACGTTTCGGAACCCCCGACGAATTAAAACAACTGATTGACGAGGCCCACAGTATGGGAATGGCGGTAATTATGGACCTTGTACATTCTCATGCGGTAAAAAACGAAGTGGAAGGGCTTGGGAATTACGACGGCACACGTTTCCAGTTTTTTCACGATGGCGCAAAAGGCGAACACCCCGCCTGGGATTCGTACTGTTTTAACTACGGGAAAAGCGAAGTAATCCATTTCCTTTTATCCAATATCAAATACTGGCTTGAGGAGTTTAAGTTTGATGGTTTTCGCTTTGACGGTGTAACCAGTATGCTTTATTTTAACCATGGGCTTGGCATTGCTTTTACCAACTACGCCGATTATTTTGGTGCAAACGTGGACTACGATGCAATTACTTATTTTAAACTGGCTAACAAACTGATAAAGGAAGTAAACCCACATTCATTATCGATTGCTGAAGACATGAGCGGTATGCCGGGTTTGGCAGCACCGGTTGCAAGCGGAGGACTGGGGTTCGATTTTCGCATGGCAATGGGAATGCCCGATTTCTGGATCAAGATTATTAAAGAAAAATCGGATGAACAGTGGGATGTGGGCGATATATTTTACCAGCTAACCTCCAAAAGGCTCGACGAGAAAGTGGTAAGTTATGCCGAATCACACGATCAGGCACTGGTGGGCGATAAAACCATTGTGTTCAGGTTGATTGACAAGGAGATGTACTTTAGTATGCGAAAAGACCAGCCGAATTTAATTGTTGAACGCGGCATTGCGCTTCATAAAATGATCCGTCTGGCAACAGCAAGTGCCGCCGGTGGAGCTTATCTGAATTTTATGGGAAATGAATTCGGACATCCGGAGTGGATTGACTTTCCGCGCGAAGGGAATAACTGGTCGTTTAGCCATGCCCGCCGTATTTGGAGCATTGCCGACAACCCGGAATTAAAATACCACTGGCTTTACGATTTCGATAAGGAAATGATTGCTTTGATCAACGAAAATAAATTGCTGACGGTTCCTTCAGTTGATTTGGTGCTTGAAAACAAACCAGACAATGTGCTGGCTTTTCACCGAGGGTTGTTTTTGTTTGTATTTAATTTTAATCCTCAAAATTCTTATACAAACTATGGAATTCCGCTGGGTGCCGGAAAATACAGAATCGTATTGAATACCGATTCCGGCAGATTTGGAGGAAACGATCTTGTGGATGAAGACATCAGTTATTATACCTTGCCGGGTTCGGGAGTAAACAGCCAGCACTATCTGAAGCTTTATTTGCCGGCACGATCGGCTATGGTTCTTAAAAAAGTAGATATTCCGAAAGCAAAATAAATGCGGGAAGCCAAATTTCAGACATACGTTGAAGTACCCAATTATCACATGCATACAGGGTATCAGGAGAAAAACATTTTTATAGGTTCGTGCTTTACTGAAAATGTTGGAGGCCGAATGCAGGCTTTAAAATATCCGGTTGATATAAATCCGTTTGGGATTTTATACAATCCGTCTTCGGTTTGCAATGCGCTTCAAATACTTTTAGATAAAAGGAAATTTTCGGACAACGATCTTTTTCAGCACAATGGATTGTGGCATAGTTTTATGCATCACGGCAGGTTTTCTTCGGCGAGCCAGGAAGAGGTGCTGGAAGCTGTCAACTCCCGGATTGAGTTTTCTTCAGCCGGATTGAGTCAGGCAGATTTTCTTTTTCTCACATTCGGAACTGCATGGATATACCGTTATGTTGAAACCGGAAATGTAGTTGCCAATTGCCACAAGCTTCCGGCGGCAAAATTTGTACGCGAACGTTTGTCGGTTGCCGAAATTATAGATGCTTACACAGAGTTGCTGCCTCGTCTGTGGCAGAAAAATCAGGGGCTAAAAATTGTTTTTACAGTAAGCCCGATTCGTCATTGGAAAGATGGGGCCATTGAAAATCAGCGAAGTAAATCGACACTTATTTTAGCAATCGATGAGCTTGTAAAACGTTTCCCCGGAAAGTGTTTCTATTTTCCTTCGTATGAAATTGTAATGGACGAACTCCGCGATTATCGTTTTTATGCTGAAGACATGTTGCACCTTACTGATGTAGCTGTAGATTATATCTGGTCAGTTTTTGAAGATAGCCTGATTGATAAGGAAAGTCAAAAAACAGCCCGGAAAATTCAAAAAGTGGTGAATGCAGTACAGCATCGGCCATTAAATAAATTTTCAGAAGAATATGTAAATTTTTTGAACAAGTCGCTGAAAATGACCATTGAACTGGAGAGGGAGTTTCCCTATCTTAACTTAAAGTTAGAAAAAGAATATTTTATTCTGCATTTACGGGAATTGGGGCAAGCGAAGGAACAAAAGTGATATAAATCATGTACATTTGTTTCAGATGTGCACTCAATCTCTATAACTTTCTAGACCAATATTCTCAACCCTTTATTAAGTGATATTATGCATTACCTTAGTTTTGATCAGGAACAACTTATTAACCTGGAGTATTCGTTAAACCGGGAAATACTTCGGACCAACAAAGCGGGATCGTACTTGTGTACTACGCTGAACGGATGTAATACGCGAAAATACCATGGGTTACTGGTAAGCCCGATAGAAAATTTTGGAGGAGAAAAACATGTGTTACTTTCGTCGCTCGATGAAACAATTATCCAGAACGACACAGAGTTTAATTTGGGTATCCACCGCTACCAGGGAGGGAGTTACGAACCCAAGGGACACAAGTACATGCGGGCATTTAGTTTTGGAAATGTACCAAAGATAACTTACCGGGTAGGTGGAGTGGTGCTTACCAAAGAACGCTTGCTGGTAGAAAAAGAAGAACAGGTTCTGATACGATATACACTCGAAGAGGCGCGGTCGGCTACTACTTTGCGCCTGAAACCGTTTCTGGCTTTTCGAAACATTCATGCATTAAGCAAAGCAAATATGTTTGTAAATACCAAGTTCGAAAGTGCTGAAAACGGAATTTCTATGCGTTTGTACGATGGATACCCAAATATGTATATGCAAACAAGTAAACAGGCCGATTTTGTGCCTGTGCCCGACTGGTATTACAATATCGAATACCAGAAAGAACTGAATAGAGGATATGAATATCTTGAAGATTTATTCGTTCCGGGTTACTTCGAATTTTCAATAGACAAAGGAGAATCGGTGGTTTTTGTTGCCGGATTAAGTGAGTCGAAATCGCTCGGTTTGAAACAGAGGTTTACCCGCGAGTCGAGAAAAAGAGGAGACAAGGAAACTTTCAAAAGTGCATTAGAACACGCCGCTAAGCAGTTTGTGGTATATAAAAAAAATACAGCAGAAATAGTGGCAGGTTTTCCATGGTACGGAAGTATTACCCGCCAAACTTTTGTTGCATTGCCGGGTTTGTGCCAGTCGTTAAACGACGATAAGCTGTGTGCGATGTTACTCGATTCGTATTTGAAATATTTTAACGACGGATTTTTCCCCGATCATATCGGAAGCAGGGAGCTTACCTATCATTCGGCTGATACTTCTTTATGGTTTATCTGGGGCATTCAGCATTGTTACAAGAAAAAAGGGAAACCCGCACAAACATGGAAAACATACGGCCCCGCCATTAAGCGGATTCTGGCAGCCTACAAAAAGTCAAAACTGGGTTACATAAAAATGAACAAGGACGGTTTGATTGAGGCCGAAAAGGATAAAGTCCCACTTACCTGGATGGATTCTGTCGTAAACGGTGTTCCGGTAGTTCAGCGTGCAGGGCTGGCAGTGGAAGTAAATGCACTGTGGTTTAATGCCATTTGTTTTGCGCTCGATTTGGCAGATATGGCCGGCGATCAGGAGTTTATCGACGAGTGGAAGGATATGGTGGAAAAAGTAGCCCGTTCTTTTTTAAATACTTTCTGGAGCGATGGTCATGGCTTTTTGGCCGATGTAGTAAAGGATGAAATCCCCGACTGGTCGGTGCGGCCCAATATGGTGATTGCGGTAGCGTTGGATTATACACCACTTAGCAAAGAGCAGCAAAAGCAGGTGTTAAGTGTGGCGAAAAAAAAATTACTCACCAATTGCGGCTTGAGATCATTGTCGCCCGATCATTTAAGGTACAAAGGAACAGTAAAAGGAAATGCACAAGAGAGGGAATCGGCCGTGCATATGGGGGCAGTTTGGCCATGGTTGCTACAGTTTTTTGTGGAAGGCTATTTAAAAATTCACAAAAAAGGCGGGTTACCGGTTGTAAAGCAGGTTTTGGAAAGTTTTGAGGAAGAAATGACACAACATTGCGTTGGAACCGTGTCTGAACTGTATGATGGAAACCCGCCTCACCAAGGGGAAGGGGCCATTTCGCAGGCATGGAATGTAGCCGGTGTGTCGTATGCCATGAAGCAGATTCAGAACTATAACGAGAAATAGAGAAAGCGAAGGAGTGATATAAGGTTCAAAAACGGATGGTGGAGCAATGAGGCAGGAGACGTTTGAACATTACGGTTGAGGTTTAAGAACAGACGAATTCATTCGATAGTTCTGTTGCCATTGAAAACTTTAAAAAGCATTACACATGAAAGTACTGATGTTTGGCTGGGAATTTCCGCCGCATATTTCAGGTGGATTGGGAACCGCATGTTATGGCTTAACCAAAGGATTGGCAGAAATTAAGGATGTTGACGTAACCTTTGTTGTGCCAAAAGCTTTTGGAGACGAGGAGCAGTCGGTGATAAAACTGGTGGGCGCCAACAATATTCCCGTTACTGCAAAAGATTTCCATTTTAAAGTTGCCAGCAAATCGATGAATTACCTGGAAGTGGATTCTTTGATTGTTCCGTATGTGAGTGAAGATGAATTCTGGAAATTAAAAACCGGAAAATATTCCCGCAATACCCGTTTTGTTGAAACAAATGAAGGATTGAAAATCGACTTTAGCGGAAGCTATGGTGCCAACCTGATGGAGGAAATAAAAAATTATGCGCTTGTGGCCGAATCTATTGCGCTTCAGAATCCGTTCGACATCATTCATGCACACGACTGGCTGGCTTATCCGGCCGGGATTGCAGCTAAAAATGTTACCGGAAAACCTTTGGTGGTACATGTGCATGCCACTGATTTCGACCGAAGCGGAGGAAATGTAAATCCGGCTGTTTATTCAGTTGAACGGGAAGGAATGGAGGCAGCAGATAAAATAATTACCGTAAGCAACCTTACCCGTGAAACCGTGATTACAAAATATGGAATATCGCCCGATAAAGTAGTAACTGTTTACAATGCCGTTGAACCCGTAGCCGATGATGAGAGTGCACTTCCCCCAAAAAGGGCCAACGAAAAAGTAGTTACCTTTTTAGGGCGAGTAACCATGCAAAAAGGGCCGGAATATTTTATTGAGGCAGCAAGTCTGGTACTTCGAAAAATGAAAAATGTACGTTTTGTTATGGCCGGAAGCGGTGATATGCTTGATGCCATGATTGCCCGCACCGCACAGTTGGGGATTGCCGACAGGTTTCATTTTACAGGTTTTTTGAAGGGGAACGATGTTCACGCTCTTTTCAAAATGACAGATGTTTTTGTAATGCCTTCGGTTTCAGAACCCTTTGGCATAGTACCACTCGAAGCCATGCAGCTAAATGTGCCGGTGATCATTTCCAACCAGTCGGGTGTTGCCGAAGTGTTGGAGAATGTGATAAAAATTGATTTCTGGGATACGTTTGCAATGGCCGATTCCATATACGGAATCTTAAGTTACCCCTCGTTGTCGGCTCATTTTAAAGAAGAGGGGAGCCACGAAGTAAGAGAATTGAAATGGATAAATTCGGCACTGGATGTAAAAAAAGTATATGACAGTGTTGTTTTTCATTAAATAAGAAATAAACAATTTTAACGAGATGAAAGGAGTCCCGAGCACTCGGGACGAGTTCCACGGGTATCGAAATAGTAGGTATTTATATATGTCATATTTGATTGAAATACAAATTATTAACTTAATTATATTCAAGTGAAATCAGTTTGTTTGTTTTTTCAGGTACATCAACCTTTCAGGCACCGTCGCTACCGTTTTTTTGACATCGGTAACGACCATTATTATTACGACGATTATTCAAACGATACAATAATGCGCAATATGGCAGACAAATGCTATTTGCCAACCAATAAACTTATTCTTGACCTGATCGATCGGATGGAGGGCAAATTTAAAGTTGCCTTTTCGATTACCGGAACAGCGCTTGAACAATTTGAATTATATGCTCCCGAGGTGATCGATTCATTCAAAAAGCTGGCAAAAACAGGGTGCGTTGAGTTTTTATCGGAAACTTATTCGCACTCGTTGTCATCGTTGAACGATCCAAATATTTTTAAAGAACAAATACGTTTGCACGACGAGCGGATTTTTGGATTGTTTGGACAAAAGCCACGGGTTTTCCGCAATACCGAAATGATTTATTCGGATGAAATAGGCGCTGAAATTGCCAACTTGGGTTACCTGGGAATTTTAACCGAAGGAGCCAAACAGGTATTAGGGTGGAAAAGCCCGAACTTCCTGTATGTTAATGCGATAAATCCGAGAATGAAAGTGTTGATGCGCAATTTTAAACTAAGCGACGATATTGCTTTTCGTTTTTCAAACAAAGACTGGTCGGAATATCCGCTGACAGCAGATAAGTTTATCAGTTGGCTGGAGAGCCTGGAAGACAGGGAAGAAGTGGTGAACCTGTTTTTGAGTTATGAATCGTTTGGTGAAAGGCAATCGGCAGAAAGTGGGATATTTGACTTTCTAAAGGATTTTGTAGAGAAGATTAGTAAAAACACAAATCTTCGGTTTGCTACGCCAACACAAATTATCGAGCAGTTACAGCCCATCTCTTCCGTTCATATTCCAGAACCTATTTCGTGGGCCGACGAAGAAAGGGATCTTACAGCCTGGCTGGGAAATAACCTTCAGAAAGAAGCCTTTAACAAACTCTACGATTTAGGCAAGCGCATGCAGCGGTGTACGGATGCTGATCTGATTAAAGATTGGAACTATCTGCAGGAGAGCGATCACTTTTACTACATGTCAACTAAACATTCTTCAGACGGTAGTGTTAATCGATCAGAAAACCCGTTTGATTCTCCGTATGGAGCATTTATTAATTATATGAATGTACTGAGCGATTTTAAGATCAGGTTAAATGCTGTGGTTCCCGAGAATGATATGGAAAGCGAAATAGCCATGTTGCACCACATTATTGAGGAAAAAGACGAAAGGTTAAAAAAATTAGAGGCTGATGTTCAGCGTCTTCAGAAAGCAAAAAAAACAAAAGGTACCCGCAAGAAATAAACAAAGCTGGTTTTTATATTAAATTACAATGATTATTATAGTAAAGAGAATAATTTATAAAATTGAAAAATTATTTTTGATGCGCATTTTTATGCTATGTTGCTGAATATTAATGATAAATATTAATGCGGAATTGGATTTAAAGATATTCTGCGAAAAGAAAAAAATTACAGTATGAGCACAAATGAAGTACGATACATACAAACACCGGTAATTGAAGAGCCGGTTTGGAAACGGATCAGTGTTGAATCTGATTTACCCGGAGATTTAGAACCTTTGCGGGTGTTATCGAAAAACCTTTGGTGGGTTTGGAGTACCGAAGCCCGCAATGTTTTTAGCTATATCGACACTGAAATATGGGAGGAATGCGAGCATAATCCAATCGTTTTGCTCGACAAGGTTGGCTATTCTCGTTTGATTGAATTAACAAAAGACGAGGAATTTCTTGCAAAAATGCATCATGTATATTCCGAGTTCAATGCCTATTTGAATGAACGAAAAGAGCTGGCAGGCCCCGAAGTGGCTTACTTCAGTATGGAATATGGCTTGCACGACAGTTTGAAAATATTCTCCGGTGGATTGGGGATTCTAGCCGGCGATTATTTGAAAGAAGCCACCGATTCGAAAGTAAATCTTGTGGCAGTGGGCTTGTTGTATCGTTATGGCTATTTTAAGCAAACGCTTAACTTGCACGGCGAGCAAATGGCCAATTACGAAGCACAGCAGTTTACAAAAGTTCCGGTTCAGCCCGCCACCGATAAAGATGGTAACTGGGTAAATATTGAAGTTGACTATCCGGGCAGAAAGTTAGTTGCACGTGTTTGGCAGGTGAATGTTGGAGCAGTAAAACTTTTTTTACTTGATGCCGATCATGAAGCAAACAGTGATCAGGATCGTTTTGTAACACACCATTTGTATGGAGGTGACAACGAAAATCGTTTGAAACAGGAAATGTTACTCGGGCTTGGTGGAATCAAAGCGTTGAAAAAACTGGGTTACCAGTCTGATATTTATCATTGTAATGAAGGGCATGCCGCATTTATCGGTATCGAAAGAATGATTGACCTGATCAGCGAGCAGGGACTTACTTTTGCAGAAGCCAAAGAGGTAGTTACCGCATCAACCATTTTTACAACGCACACCCCGGTGCCGGCCGGACACGATTCTTTTCATAACGACATGTTTCGTCACTACATGGATATTTTCCCGGAGAAACTGACCTTGAGCTGGGACGAATTTGATATGTTGGGAAAAGCCAATGCACAGGAAGACCATTTTAATATGAGTTATCTTGCTTGTAACCTTTCGCAGGGAATTAACGGGGTAAGTATGTTGCATGGCGACGTAAGTAAAGAGGTTTTGAAGAATCTTTACAAAGGATATCTTGTTGAAGAGCTAGAGATTGGATATGTTACCAATGGAGTACATTATCCGTCGTGGACTGCACCTGAATGGAAAGCACTGCATAAGAAATATTTCGGACACGAATTTCCGGGCAATCAACTTGATTTTGATGTATGGAAAAATATTTACAACGTTCCGGATAGTGAAATCTGGGAATTGCGCAAAACACTGCGTTTGAAAATGATCAATTACATCAAGCAGCGTTTTGCCAGCAACTGGATCAAGCGGCACGAAAATCCGAGATTTATTACCGAGGTAATGGGGAAACTCAATCCAAATGTATTGACGATTGGTTTTGCACGCCGTTTCGCAACCTATAAACGGGCACACCTCCTGTTCAGGAACTTAGATCGTTTAGCAAAAATTATTAACCATCCTGAGCGGCCGGTACAGTTTATATTTGCCGGGAAAGCACATCCGGCCGATAAAGCCGGGCAAGACCTGATCAAAAGTATTGTGGAAATCTCCAAACGGCCAGAATTCAGGGGGAAAATATTGTTTGTTCAAAACTACGACATAAACCTGGCAAAAACATTGCTTCAGGGAGTAGATATTTGGATGAATACCCCAACCCGGCCACTTGAAGCATCGGGAACAAGCGGTGAAAAAGGAGTAATGAACGGAACGTTACACTTTTCGGTACTTGATGGCTGGTGGGTAGAAGGTTATCAGAAGAATGCAGGGTGGGCGCTTCCTGCGGAAAGATCGTATGATGTTCAGGATTTTCAGGATGAGTTGGATGCTGAAACCATTTACAATATCCTTGAGGAAGAAGTGGCTCCGGCATTTTATATCCGAAACCATGAGGATGTACCTGAAAAATGGGTTGGTTTTGTAAAAAACACGATATCGCAGGTAGCTCCTAATTTTACAACCGGACGAATGATCAAAGATTATCAGGACCGTTATTACAACCCGCAGTTTGAGCGTTCGTCGAGAGTTAATGCCGATGGATTTAAACTGGCGAAAGAACTGGCTGCATGGAAATCCAAAATAAGTTCAAAATGGGATGGAATTAAAGTGATTAACCTTGATATGGTTGAAGGCTTAACCACCCGTATGGTAATGGGACGCGAATACCCGATTTCGTTAAAAGTAGATCTGAATGGTTTGGCAGCCAATGAGATTGGGTTAGAGTTGGTAGTTACAGAGAATGACGGAAATGGTGGGCTGGAAATTTTTGATGCCTGGGAGTTTGAACCCGAAAGTTGTGAAGGGAACGTTTGCACTTATAAATATGTCGTTAGGCCCGATCATCCGGGAGCCTTTAATTACAGTTTCAGACTGTTCCCAAAAAATGAAAACCTTCCACATCGCCAGGACTTTAAATACCTGAAGTGGCTTTAATACCAGGAGCTTTCCGTAGTAAGCCTCTTTTCCATTGTAGGGGAAGATGTAATGAAAATATAGAAAGAGGCTGTCCCAAAAGGGCGGCCTCTTGTTTTAGGCGGCCAGATGTAAATTTGTATGCAATTTGATTTTTGGATGTTTTTTGGATTGTGATAAGCTGGGTGATTGCATAATAAT